>NZ_CP020777.1:900000-1199990 GCF_002101315.1 Candidatus Pelagibacter sp. RS39 | reverse complement strand
AAAGCAGAAGCTAAAAAAGAGGAAGCTCCAAAAGCAGAAGCTAAAAAAGAGGAAGCTCCAAAAGCAGAAGCTAAAAAGGAAGAGAAGAAATAAAGTAAAGAATATTTATGTTGCTAGCTCAAGTGTTTACACTTTATCCAGATATTTTTCCTGGGCCTTTAGGCAAAGGTCTTTACGGTAAAGCAATGTCTAAAAAATTGTGGAGTTTGAATGTGATAAATATTAGAGATGCAGCTACAGACAAACATAAAACAGTTGATGATACTCCCTATGGTGGTGGAACGGGTATGTTATTAAAACCAGATGTTTTAGCAAATTCTATCGATCAAAACATTAATAAAGGAGATAGGATTTTGTATCTTTCACCGAGAGGTAAAGTTTTTAATCAAAAACTTGCGCAAGATCTATCATTAGAAAAATCCTTTTCCTTAATTTGTGGTCATTTTGAAGGTGTTGATGAGAGAGTATTATCTACAAGAAATATTGAAGAGATTAGTGTAGGAGACTATGTATTGTCAGGCGGAGAAACTGCTGCGCTAGTTGTGCTTGATAGTGTATTGAGACTTTTACCTGGAGTCTTGGGGAATGATAAATCAGCTTCAGAGGAAACTTTTGAAAATGGCCTTTTGGAGTATCCACAATATACCAAACCCCAGATTTGGGAGGAAAAATCAGTTCCAGATGTGTTATTATCTGGTGATCACGCTAAAATTAAAGACTGGCGTTTATCTCAATCTGAGGCTATAACACGCGACCGAAGACCAGATTTGTGGCATAAATATAAGAAGAATTAATTTGTTAAACATTAAAATGAAAACAATAGAAGAAATAAACCAAAATAACGTTAAAAAAATTCTTTCAGAAAAAAAGATCCCTGATTTCTTTCCTGGTGATGTTGTTAAAGTTGGTGTCAGAATTACAGAGGGAAAAAAAGAGAGAATTCAATATTTCGAGGGTGTTTGTATAGCTAAAAAAAGCAGAGACATAAACTCCTCTTTTACTGTTAGAAAAATATCTTTTGGAGAAGGTGTTGAAAGAACTTTTCCGTTGTATGGAACTGTTATTGACTCAATCAAAGTAATTCGTTCAGGAAAAGTAAGAAGAGCTAAACTTTATTATTTAAGAGATAGAACTGGAAAATCTGCGAGGATTGCTGAAAAAATAAGAAAAAAAATTGGTATTGATATTGATGTTAAGCCTGAGACTGTTACTGAAGAAAATCTAGCGCCAGCTGAAAAAGAAAGTGCACAAGAATCTGCAAAAGAGACTACCCCAACTGTAGAGGCTAAAAAAGAGGAAGCCCCAAAAACAGAAATGAAGAAAGAGGCACCCAAAGCTGAGTCTAAAACTGAAAAAAAACTTGAAAATTTACAGGAAAAAAAATAATTTTTTTCTCAATGCCCAATACTCTCTACGATAAAATTTGGAATGAACATTTGGTTCATAAACAGGAAGACGGAACAGCTTTATTATTTGTTGATAGACATTTAGTTCATGAAGTCACTAGCCCACAAGCTTTTGAAGGATTGAGAAACTCTAAACGTAAAGTAAGACATCCAAAATTAACATTAGCAGTCGCAGATCACAATGTTCCCACAACTGATAGGTCAAAAGGTATTTCAGACAATGAATCTAAAATTCAAGTAGAAACTTTAGAGGCAAATTGCAAAGAATTTGGTATTAAACTTTTTGGGATGACTGATAAGAGACAAGGAATTGTTCATGTCACTGGTCCTGAACAGGGCTTTACTCAACCAGGCACAGTTATTGTATGTGGTGATAGTCATACAGCAACGCACGGTGCATTTGGTGCATTAGCATTTGGTATTGGAACTTCAGAAGTGGAACATGTTTTAGCAACTCAAACATTAGTACAAAAAAAAGCAAAGAATTTTAGAATAAACGTCAACGGTACACTTCCATTAGGTGTTACATCGAAAGATGTAATTCTTCAAATAATTGGAAAAATTGGTACAGCCGGTGGAACAGGATGTGTTATAGAATATGCAGGTGATCTAATCAAATCTCTAAGTGTTGAGAATAGAATGACAATTTGCAATATGACGATAGAAGGTGGCGCAAGAGCAGGATTGATAGCTCCAGATGAAAAGATATTTAAATATTTAGAAGGCAGACCAATGTCTCCTAAAGGAAATGATTGGGATAAAGCTTTAGAAAATTGGAAAGATTTAAATACAGATGAAGGTGCGAAGTTTGATAAAGAAGTTAACTTAGCTGCTAATGAAATTTCACCAATGATAACTTGGGGAACATCGCCACAAGATGTTATTACAATAGATGAAAAAGTACCAAATCCAAATAATGAAAAAGATGAGGATAGAAAAAATTCTATAGAGAGAGCGTTAAATTATATGGGTTTGAAACCAGATATGGCAGCTAAAGACATTAAAATTGATAAAGTTTTCATCGGCAGCTGCACAAATGGTAGAATTGAGGATTTAAGAGAAGCCGCAAAAATTTTAAAGGATAAAAAAATTGCACCTCATGTTCATGGCATGGTTGTTCCAGGTTCAGGATTAGTTAAAGAACAAGCAGAGCAAGAGGGATTAAATAAAATTTTTGTAGATTCAGGATTTGAATGGAGAGAACCAGGTTGTTCAATGTGTTTAGCAATGAATGCAGATAAATTAAAACCAGAAGAGAGATGTGCCTCAACATCAAATAGAAATTTTGAAGGTAGACAAGGCAGAGGTGGAAGAACTCATTTAGTAAGCCCAGGTATGGCTGCTGCTGCAGCAATATCTGGAAACCTTGATGATGTAAGGAAATACCAAAGTTAATATGCAAAAATTCAACACTTTAAAAAGCATACCAGCATATTTGCCAATAATTAATATTGATACAGATATGATAATTCCAAAACAATTTTTAAAAACAATCAAAAGAACAGGGTTGGGCAAAAATTTATTTTTTGAAATGAGATATGATGACAATGGTAAAGAAATAAATGATTTTGTTTTAAATAAAGATCCTTACACAAATTCTAAAATTTTAATCGCTGGAAAAAATTTTGGATGCGGCTCCTCAAGAGAACACGCTCCGTGGGCATTATTAGACTTTGGGATCACTTGTGTGATAAGCTCAAGTTTTGCTGACATTTTTTATAACAACTGTTTCAAAAATGGGATCTTACCAATAATTTTAGATGACAATAAAATCAAAGAGTTATCAGAATATGCAAAAAGAAAAGAAGAAATTTTAATAGATCTTAAGGAGGAGAAAGTCATTTTTGGAAACAATGAGACAAAATTTAAAGTAGATTCATTTAAAAAAAAGTGTTTGTTAGAAGGGTTAGACGATATTGCTCTATCGTTAAAAAAATCTGACAAAATAGAAATTTTTGAAAAAGATTTAAAAGTTAAAAAGCCTTGGATATTTAATGATTAAAGTTAAAAAAAGAAAAGTATTATTACTACCGGGTGATGGAATTGGACCTGAGGTAACTACAGAAGTTAAAAAAGTAATTAATTGGTTTAATGATAAAAAATCTTTAGATTTTGAGATTGATGAAGATTTAGTTGGAGGAAGTTCTTTTGATAAGCATGGAACACCTCTTACAGATGAAGTTTTCTATAAAGCATTAGAAAGTGCCGTGATAATGTTGGGTGCGGTTGGAGGACCAAAGTGGGATGGTGTAGAATTTTCAAAAAAACCTGAAAGAGCTCTTTTAAAATTAAGAAAAGAATTAAAACTTTTTGCAAATTTAAGACCTGCAATATGCTTTGAACAATTAGTAAATGCATCAACTTTGAAACCAGAAATTGTTTCTGGTTTAGATATTTTAATAGTAAGAGAATTAACTGGTGGAGTTTATTTCGGCGAGCCAAGAGGAATTAAACCGATAGAAAATGGAGAAAGAAAAGGAGTGAATACTCATACTTATACTAGTAGTGAAATTATTAGAGTAGCTAGAATTGCTTTTGACTTAGCAAGAAAAAGATCAAATAGAGTTATATCTTGTGAAAAATCTAATGTAATGGAGGCAGGTCAACTTTGGAAAGAAGAAGTGCAATCATTACATGATAAAGAGTATAAGGATGTTGAGTTAAGTCATATGCTAGCTGATAATTGTGCAATGCAATTAGTAAGAAACCCTAAGCAATTTGACGTGATCTTAACAGATAACTTATTTGGTGACATGCTGTCTGATGAGGCATCTATGCTAACAGGCTCTCTTGGATTGTTACCCTCAGCATCATTAGGTGCAAAAAATAAGGATGGCGAAATGAGAGCTATGTATGAACCTATTCACGGCTCGGCTCCAGACATTGCTGGCAAAGGAGTTGCAAATCCAATCGCCTCAATTTTGAGTTTTGCTATGGCGCTAAGATATTCTTTAGATTTAGATAAAGAGGCAGAGGCCTTAGAAAAAGCTGTTCAAGAGGCCCTTAATGATGGGTTGAGAACAAAAGATATTATGTCTGATAAAATGAAAGAAGTTTCTACTTCTCAAATGGGTGATGCGATCATTTCAAAATTGCAATAACTAATTAATTATCTTAAAATCATATTATGCCAAGTTATACTGCTCCTGTTGATGACATGATGTTTCTATTTGAAAAACTTAGAAATAATCAAAAATATAACGAATTAGAAAAATATAAAGAGGTGACCTCTGATTTAGTGAAAGATATTTTACAGGAGGCAGCAAAAATTAATCAAAATTTAATTTTACCGTTAGCAAAAGCTGGCGATGAAAATCCTGCAGTTTTAGAAAATGGAGTAGTGAGAACTCCCCCAGGTTATAAAGAAGCTTACAAAAAGTATATTGAGGATGGATGGACTTCACTTTCTTGTGATCCAAAATATGGGGGTCAAGGTATGCCAAAAACCGTAAGTGCATTTTTTGATGAAATGCTTTCCTCAGCAAGTCTGTCTTTTAAGTTATACAGTGAACTAAGTATAGGCGCATATAATTGTATTAATCATCATGCAACAGATGAAATAAAAAATAAATATTTACCAAAAATAGTTGAGGGAAAATGGAGCGGCACCATGTGCCTAACCGAGCCAGTATGTGGCACTGATTTAGGTTTACTAAGAACAAAAGCTAAGAAACAAACTGATGGAACTTATAAAATAAGTGGTCAAAAAATTTTCATTACATCTGGAGATCATGATTTAACTGAAAATATTATTCATCTAGTTTTAGCAAGAGCAGATGACTCTCCAGAAGGTACTAAAGGAATAAGTTTATTTTTAGTTCCAAAATTTGTTGTTAAAGATGATGGAACAATCGGACCAAGAAATGGGATATCTACAGGGTCTATTGAGACCAAGATGGGAATAAAGGGTTCAGCAACTTGCGTATTAAATTTTGATGATGCTACTGGGTATATGATTGGTGCCAAAGAAAAAGGATTAAGTGCAATGTTCACTATGATGAATCTCGAAAGAATTGTAGTTGGTATACAAGGTCTAGGTATCTCTGAAATTGCTTATCAAAACTCACTTACTTATGCGAAAGAGAGAAAACAAGGAAAATCAAATAATTCGAAGTCTAAAAACGGAGCAGATTTTATAATTGAACATGCTGACATTAGAAGAACCCTACTCAATATGAAATCAATTATTGAAGGTGAAAGAGCTTTATGTTTTTGGTTGTCACAGCAAACTGAAGTAAGTTTAAATCATCCAGATGAAAAAACTCGTCAGGAGGCTTTAGATTATGTTTCCCTCATGACTCCTGTGGTAAAATCATTATTCACAGATTTGGCAATGGAAATAACAAGCGATGCTATGCAAATTCATGGTGGATATGGATACACTAAAGATCAAGGAATAGAACAATTATATAGAGATAATAGAATTACACCTATCTACGAAGGTACAAATTCGGTTCAAGCTTCAGATCTTGTTTTCAGAAAATTATCAAATAAAAATGGTAATATAATAAACAAATTTTTAGATCAGGTTAAGTCAGAGTGTAAAACTGACAATGAAAAAATTGAACCATTTTTATCAGAATTTAATAAGAATTTAGACACTCTTAAAAAATTTAGTGATTGGATGACAGATAAAGCAAAGACAGAAAAAGATGATGTTAGTGCAGCTGCTAATGATTACTTAAAAACTTTAGGTTACGTATCAATAGCATATGCATGGATAAAGGTTTTAGAGGTAAGTTTTAAGGACTATGAGGAAAATAAAAATTTTTATAATGATAAGATAGACACTGCCAGATTCTATTTTGACAAAGTGTTACCTAGGGCAGAACAACATTACAAATCTGCAATCTCTGGAAGTTCAAATATTATGAATTTCAAATTTAATTAAATGAGTCATTACGAAACTAATCTTAATAAAAATGATGCTAATTACGTTCCGTTAACACCTTTGACTTTTTTAAAAAGGGCATATGAAATTTACCCTAATTATGAAGCAGTTATTTATGAAGACAGGAAATATACTTGGTCTCAAGTTTATAAACGAACAGTAAAATTTGCCAGTGCACTTAATAAAATTGGAGTTAACAAAGGTGATACTGTTTCGTTTTTAGCTTTTAATACCCCTGAAATTTTTGAAGGACACTATTCAGTTCCAATGACAGGTGCAGTTTTAAATACTATTAATATAAGACTAGATGCTAAGACAATTGCGTATATTTTAGAACATAGTGAGGCAAAAGTTTTAGTTGTTGATAGGCAACTTCATGTTGAGGTAAAAAAAGCTCTAAGTGCTTTAAAACGCAAAATCACCATAATCGATATTGATGATAAATTTGCAGATCAATCTAAATGTGAGAAAATAGGTGAATTAGAATATGAAAGTTTTTTAAATACTGGTGACGAAAATTATAATTGGAAAATGCCCGAGGATGAATGGCAAGCATTATCACTTAGTTATACTTCAGGAACTACTGGAAATCCTAAAGGAGTGGTTTACCATCATAGGGGATCATATTTAATGTCAACCGGAAGTGCAGTTGCATGGAATATGCCAAACAGATTAAATTTTTTGACTATTGTGCCCATGTTTCATTGTAATGGTTGGGGCTATCCGTGGACTGTTCCCATGTTAAATGGAAGAACTATTTGTTTAAGAAATATTGATGTAAAAAAAATATTTGAATTAATTGACAAATATGATGTTACTCATTTTGGTGGGGCTCCGATAGTACTGAATATGATTACAGGAGCTCCTGAGTCTGACAAAAAAAAATTAAAGCAAAAAGTATATGTATTAACTGCTGGAGCCCCTCCACCAAGTATTATATTCAAAAAAATGAAAGAACTTGGATTTGAAGTAATGCATGTTTATGGACTAACAGAAACTTATGGTCATGTTACTCAATGTGCTTGGAACGAGTCTTGGAATGAGTTTAACGAGGAAAAACAAAATGAGATTAAGGCAAGACAGGGTGTAAGATATCCTAATACAGAGGGGATTGCAGTCATGGATCCTGAAACAATGAAGGAAGTTCCAAAAGATGGAAAAACGATTGGTGAAATAATGATCAAAGGGAATGTTGTCATGAAGGGCTATTTTAAAGATAAAGGAGCTACAGACAAAGCAATGAAAGGCGGATGGTTTCATTCTGGAGATTTGGCAGTGATGCATCCAGATGGGTATGTTAAAATTCAAGATAGATCAAAAGATATCATTATTTCAGGCGGTGAAAACATCTCTTCAATTGAAATAGAAAACACTTTAGCTAAACACCCATCAGTCTCAATCGCTGCAGTAGTAGCAAAACCAGATGAAAAATGGGGCGAAGTTCCATGTGCGTTTATTGAGATGGTTCAAGATAAACCAGTTACTGAGAAAGAATTAATCAGCTTTTGCAAAGAAACCCTTGCTGGTTTTAAAGTGCCAAAACAAGTTGTTTTTTGTGAATTACCAAAAACTTCAACAGGTAAAATTCAAAAATTTGAGTTAAGAAAAAAATTTTAGGAAAATTATTGATATTCCAATTAGAAAACAAAAATATTTTTGCATCTGACTCTGGTCAAGGGCTAGATAAAAATAAAGATACAATAGTATTTTTACACGGAAGCGGTCTTTCACACATTGTTTGGTCACTAGCAGAACAATTTTTTTCATCAAAAAATTTTAATGTATTATCTATAGATTTACCTGGACATGGCAATTCAGATGGTCCTTGTTTAGATAGTATTGAAAAAATTGCCGATTGGTTAGAAAAAGTTTTTGATAAATTACAATTAAAAAACTTAATTTTAGTTGGTCACTCTCAGGGATGTTTAGAAATACTCGAATACTCTAGTAGATATAAAGAAAGAATAAAAAAATTAGTTTTTGTTGGAGGTTCAAATAAAATGCCAGTTCATCCAGATTTAATTGAATTAGCACAAAATGGTCACTCAGATGCTGTTAAGTTAATGATGAAATGGGGATACGAGGGTTCAAAAAAATTTATTGGAGGCAACCCGGTAGAAAAAATTATTCAATCACCTAGAGATATAAGTGAAATTTTGGCTGTTGATTTAAAAGCATGTAACAATTATTCAAATGGTTCTGAAGCTGCAAAAGCAATCAATTTACCATCGATGCTTATATATGGAGAATTAGATAAAATGGTTAATTTAGAAGCTGGAAAAAAATTCTCTAATTTGATTAAAAATTCAATTACTCATGTAATCAAAGGATGCGGTCACATGATAATGATTGAAAAAGCATTCGAAATGAGAGAAAAGATTTTGGAATTTTTAAATAAATGAAAAGTTATCCAATAGCTAAATCAAGAAGAATTAGAAGTACTCCTTATACTTCAAGAATCGAAAAACAAGGAGTAACTGCTTACACTGTTTATAATCATATGCTGTTACCTGCAGCATTTGGATCTTTAGAAGAATCCTGTGATCATTTAAAAAAAAATGTTCAAGTGTGGGATGTGTCAGCAGAAAGACAGGTTGAAATTTCAGGTCATGACTCCGCTAAACTTATTCAACTTATGACCTGTAGAGATTTATCTAAATCCAAAATAGGCAGATGTTATTATTGTCCAATAATTGATGAAAACGGAAATTTGGTAAACGATCCTGTTATTTTAAAACTAGCTGAAGATAGATGGTGGGTATCTATTGCTGACTCTGATGTAATTTTTTTTGCAAAAGGTTTAGCATCAGGGAATAATTTCAATGTTAAAATTTTTGAACCTAATGTTGATATCATAGCGATTCAAGGACCGAAGTCTTTTGATTTGATGGAAAAAATTTTTGGTAAAGAGATAAAAGAATTAAAATTCTTTGGTTTTAATTATTATGATTTTAAAGGTGTAAAACATTTAATTGCCAGATCTGGTTGGTCAAAACAAGGTGGCTTTGAAATTTATGTGGAAAATACAAAATCTGGGTTGGAATTATATGATCAGCTCTTTGAATTAGGAAAAGAATTTAATGTAAAAGCTGGATGCCCAAATCTAATTGAAAGAATAGAAAGTGGTTT
The DNA here is from genome assembly GCF_002101315.1 of Candidatus Pelagibacter sp. RS39. Lineage (NCBI taxonomy): Bacteria > Pseudomonadati > Pseudomonadota > Alphaproteobacteria > Candidatus Pelagibacterales > Candidatus Pelagibacteraceae > Candidatus Pelagibacter > Candidatus Pelagibacter sp. RS39. The sequence continues at coordinate 1,190,564 of NZ_CP020777.1, read as the reverse complement.
GCTTTCTTATGGAAATGATTTTGACAATAATGATAATCCATTTGAATGTGGTTTTGAAAAGTATGTAAATCTAGAGGCAGATATAAATTTCTTAGGTAAAAATAAATTGAAAAAGATTCAAAAAGATGGAATCAAGCGAAAATTAATGGGTGTTCAGATAGATATTAATAAAATTAACCTAACCAAATCTCTCAACATTAAAGATGAAAAGGGAAATTTAATTGGAGATTTAAGGTCTGCCTGCTATTCACCTCATTTTAAAAAGTCCATAGGTATTGCAATGATAAACGAGCCATATTGTAAAGCATCTGCCACAGGATTATTGGAAATTGATGGAAATTCAATAGCTGTAAAAGTTTGCGATTTACCTTTCATCTAGTATAAAACCTACATCATGAATATTGCAATTGTTGGAGCAACAGGAAATGTTGGAATAAAAACTCTAGAAGTTCTAAAAAAAAAAGGAGTTTTTATAGATAATCTTTATTTAGTTGCTTCATCGAAAAGTGCTGGAAAAAAAATTCATTTTCAGGGTAAAGATATTTTAATTAGTGAGTTAGAAGACTTTGATTTTTCAAAAGTAAAAATTGCTTTTTTTGCAGCAGGAGGAAAAATTTCTGAAAAATTTGCAGAAAAAGCAGCTAAGCATTGTTTTGTAATTGATAATTCAAGCTATTTTAGAATGGACCCCGATGTTCCCTTAATAGTCCCACAGGTAAACTCTGATGATTTAAATAATATTAAAAAAAATATTATTGCAAACCCTAATTGTTCAACAGCACAATTAGTTATCGTATTAAAACCATTGCATGACTTGTTTACAATTAAAAGAATAGTTGTTTCTACATATCAATCTGTTTCTGGTGCTGGCAAAGCTTCCATGGATGAATTGATTAAACAAACTAAATTAGCCTTAGATGGTAAGGATATTAAATCCGAAAATTTCACAAAACAAATCGCTTTTAATGCTATTCCTCATATCGATGTTTTTTCAGATGATGGCTACACAAAAGAAGAATTGAAAATGTGCAATGAGACTAAAAAAATTTTAGATGACAAAATTGACCTAACAGCAACATGTGTAAGATTACCAATATCTGTTTCACATTCAGAGTCAGTAAATATCCAATTTGAAAAAACTTTTTCTTTAGAACAAATAAAGGAAGCATTGAGTAGTTTTGATGGTTGTAAAGTAATTGATGAGAGATCAGATGGTGGTTATTCAACACCACTTGAAGCAGAAGGAAAAGATGAGACTTTTATTTCAAGGATTAGAGAGGATAAAACAATTAAAAATGGATTAAATTTGTGGATTGTGTCCGACAATCTTTTAAGAGGAGCAGCTTTGAATGCAGTTGAAATAGCTGAAACATTAATTAAAAATAATTTTTATGGAAAATAAACCTCCTTTATCACCACATATTCAAATTTATAGGTGGCATATTTCGTCTTTAGTTTCAATTACTCATAGAATTACAGGAATAATAAATATTATTGGAATTACCTTTATTTGTGTTTGGTCTTGTTTACTCCTTCTTGGTGAAAATAATTATGAAACTATTAATTTATTTTTAAAATCATTTTTTGGAAAATTTATCATTTTGGGAATTACATGGTCTTTTTCATTTCAAATATTAAGTGAAATTCGACACCTAATAATGGATCTAGGTTATGGTTTTGAACTGAAGACAACTAGGATAACGGGTTTAGTAGTAATATTTGGATCAATAATTTTGACAATTATTTTTTTCACATTAGGAAAAAATTTTATTTAGTATGATTAGTGCAACAAAAAAATGGATTTTTTTAAAGATAAGTGGAGCTTTGCTAGTGCCATTGATGATATGGTTTATTCTAAATTTCACAATGATTTATGATAAAGAATACTTAAATCTAATAGACTTTTTTACAAAGCCTTTATCAAAATTTTTATTTAGCATTTTTATTGTAAATGCTTATTTTTTTTCAGCCTTAAGTATAAGCGAGGTTTTTGAGGATTATATTAAAGATGATAAAATCAAAAGTGTCGCAAATAAGCTTTTATATGCTTCAGCGGTAGCAATTCCATTAATTACAATTATATTAATCTCTTATTTATGAGTTCATATAAAATAATAGATCACGAATATGATGTAGTAGTTCTAGGTGCCGGTGGTTCTGGCTTAAGAGCTGCTGTTGGTTTAAGTGAAGCAGGATTAAAAACTGCATGTATTTCAAAAGTATTTCCAACAAGAAGCCATACTTCTGCTGCACAAGGTGGAATTTCAGCTGCCCTTGGAAATATGGGTGAGGATGATTGGCGTTGGCATATGTACGATACAGTAAAAGGAGCAGATTGGTTAGGAGATCAAGATAGCATCGAATACCTTTGCAAAGAAGCCCCTAAGGCAGTAATTGAATTAGAAAAATATGGCGTTCCTTTTAGCAGAACGGATGATGGAAAAATTTATCAAAGACCTTTTGGTGGTATGACAAAAAATTATGGAAATGGAATAGTTCAAAGAACATGTGCTGCAGCTGATCGAACAGGACACGCAATTTTACACACTCTATACGGTCAAGCTTTAAAACATAAGACAGAGTTTTTTATTGAGTATTTTGCTCTCGATCTTTTAATGAAAGATGGTGAATGTAAAGGATTGATAGCATGGAATTTAAATGATGGAACTATTCACCGATTTAGATCTCATATAGTTATAATAGCTACAGGAGGTTATGGAAAAGTTTACTATTCTGCAACATCTGCTCATACATGCACAGGTGATGGAAATGCAATGGTGTTAAGAGCAGGATTACCATTACAAGACATGGAGTTTGTACAGTTTCATCCAACAGGAATATATGGACATGGTACTTTAATAACAGAGGGTGCTAGAGGTGAGGGAGGTTATCTTACAAATTCTAAAGGTGAACGGTTTATGGAAAGATATGCACCAAAAGCTAAGGATTTGGCATCGCGAGATGTTGTGAGTAGATCAATGTCAATTGAAATTAATGAGGGCAGAGGTGTTGGAAAAGATCAGGATCATGTTCATTTGAACTTAAGCCATCTAGATAAAGAAATTATAGAAAGTAGATTGCCAGGTATAACAGACGCAGCAAGATTATTTGCTAATGTAGATGTTACAAAGGAGCCAATCCCAGTTGTGCCTACGGTTCATTATAACATGGGAGGTATACCAACTAATTATAAAGCAGAAGTTCTAACTGTAAATGGTTCTGAGAAAACTGTTCCAGGACTTATGGCTATAGGTGAGGCTGCTTGTGTTTCAGTTCATGGAGCAAATAGATTGGGATCTAATTCTTTGATAGATCTTGTAGTTTTCGGAAGAGCAGCTGCAAAAAGAGCCGCTGAACTAATTAAACCTGGGACACCACATGAGGAAATTAGTGATTCAGAAACTCAAAAATGTTTAGATCGTTTTGATAAGATTAGAAATTCAGATGGAGATATTGGCACTGCTGAATTAAGGTTGTCCATGCAAAAAACAATGCAATCAAAATGTGCAGTTTTTAGAACGGAGAAAACACTTAAAGAGGGTGTTGATGAAATTAGAAAAACTTTTGATGGATTGAACTCTTTATCTGTTAAAGATAAGTCACTAATATTTAATACTGACCTAGTAGAAACTTTAGAATTCGATAATTTAATTAGACAAGCTGTCGTGACAGTTGACTCAGCCTATAATAGAAAAGAGAGTAGAGGAGCTCATGCAAGAGAAGATTATCCTAAAAGAGATGATGAAAAATTTATGCAACATACATTAGCTTGGTGTGATGGAAAAAAATCAAAGATAAGCTATAGAGATGTTCATAAATCCACGTTAACCAATGAAGTACAGTACTTTCCACCTCAGGAGAGAGTGTATTAATGGTGCAAATCAGTTTACCTGAAAACTCTCAAATCAAAAAAGGTAAATATTTTAAAGACAAAACTGGATCAAAAAATTTAAGAAAAGTAAATGTATATAGATGGGATCCATCTTCAGGAGAGAGTCCAAGAATCGATACTTATGAAGTTGATATGAATAACTGTCCATCTAAAGTATTAGATATTTTAAATAAGATTAAAAATGAGATTGATCCCACTCTTGCTTATAGACGATCATGTGCTCACGGTGTATGCGGATCGTGTGCAATGAATATGGGTGGTAAAAATGGACTAGCTTGCACAACTCCCCATGAAAATATTGATGGAGATATTGATATTTATCCATTGCCTCACTTAAAAGTTAAAAAAGACTTAATCGGAGATTTAGACGGATTATACAAACAATACAAATCTATTGAACCTTGGTTAAAATCAAGTTCAAAATCTGAAACAGCTGAGCTAATTCAGTCAAAAGAGGATAGAGCTAAGCTTGACGGTGCTTATGAATGCATCATGTGTGCTTGTTGTTCTACCTCTTGCCCAAGCTATTGGTGGAATGGAGATAAGTATTTGGGACCAGCAGTATTATTACAAGCTTATAGATGGATCATTGATAGTAGAGATGAGGAAAGACAGGCTAGATTAAAAAAAGTAGCTGATGAATTAAAATTATATCGTTGTCATACTATTCTAAACTGTACCAGTGCATGCCCCAAAGGTTTAAACCCTGCAAAGGCGATTGCTGAAATAAAAAAAATGTTAGCAACAGCTAATATTTAAACAATAGACTAATAAGAATTTTTACTCTAAAAGATCCTATTCATGAAATTAATTGAACATTTTGTAGGTGGAAAGATAATTCCCGGAACTTCTGAAAAAAAAGGAAAAGTTTTTAATCCCGCTACTGGCGAACAGGAAAAAGAAGTAAGACTTGCTTCTACTAGCGACTTGGACCAAGCAGTAGTAATTGCAAAAAAGGCTTTTGAAACATGGTCATTAAAACCTTCACTTCAAAGAGCAAGGATAATGTTTAAATTTAAAGAGTTAATTGAAAAAAATTCTGACGAACTTACACAATTAATTGTTTCTGAACATGGTAAAGTTTATGAGGATGCAAAAGGTTCATTAACACGAGGATTAGAAGTTGTAGAATTTGCTTGTGGAATTCCACATTTACTAAAAGGAGAATTTTCAGAAAATGTAGGGACAGATGTTGACAGTTGGTCAATGCGTCAACCACTAGGTGTTGTTGCTGGAATAACACCATTTAATTTTCCAGCTATGGTTCCTATGTGGATGTTTCCAATTGCCATTGCATGTGGAAATACATTTATATTAAAACCATCTGAAAAAGACCCCTCTTGTGCAATAAGATTAGCAGAATTATTAAAAGAAGCTGGTCTTCCTGATGGTGTATTTAATGTGATAAATGGAGACAAAGAAGCAGTAGATGCAATTTTAAATAACAAAGATATTAAAGCAGTTAGTTTTGTTGGTTCAACTCCTATAGCAAAATATATTTATGAAAATTCAGCAAAAAATGAAAAAAGGGTTCAGGCATTAGGAGGAGCTAAAAATCATCTAGTAGTGATGCCAGACTGTGATTTAGATGGAGCTGTAAATGGTTTAATGGGTGCAGCTTACGGTTCTGCTGGAGAAAGATGTATGGCTCAGTCGGTGGCTGTAGCAGTTGGTGATATTGGGGATGAATTAGTATCTAGATTATCAAAAAAAGCAGAAGCCTTAAAAGTTGGACCAGGAATGGACCAAAATTCTGAAATGGGTCCTTTAGTTACTAAAGAACATTTAGAAAAAGTAAAAAGTTATGTTGATTTAGGTGTAAAAGAGGGTGCGAAATTAGTTGTCGATGGAAGAAATTTAAAATTACAAGGATATGAAAATGGTTTTTACATTGGCGGTTGTTTATTTGATAACGTAACAAAAGATATGAGGATTTACAAAGAGGAAATATTCGGCCCAGTTCTATCTGTTGTTAGAGTTAAGACTTTTGAGGAAGCCTCTAAATTAATAAATGATCATGAATATGGAAATGGTGTAAGTATTTATACAAGAGATGGAGATGCTGGAAGAACATTTGCAAGCAAAATTCAAGTTGGAATGGTTGGTATAAATGTACCAATACCTGTGCCGATGGCTTTTCATAGTTTTGGTGGCTGGAAAAGATCTTTGTTTGGAGATAGTGCAATGCATGGTATGGAAGGAATAAAATTTTACACTAAATTAAAAACAATAACCTCAAGATGGCCTTCAGGTATTAGATCTAATGCTGAATTTGTGATGCCAACAATGAAATAATTAACAATGAGTAAAATATCTTTAATTGGTGCAGGTCAAATAGGTGGGACTTTAGCTCATTTAATTGGAATAAAAGAGTTAGTAAATGAAGTAGTTTTATTTGATGTTGCAAGCGGTGTTGCAAAAGGAAAAGCGCTAGATATAGCTCAGTCATCATCTGTTGATGGTTTTGATGTTAAATTTTCAGGAACTGATGATTACAAAGACATAAAGGGCTCTGATGTTATTATAATTACAGCTGGAGTCCCAAGAAAACCTGGCATGAGCAGAGATGATTTATTGGGTATAAATCTAAAAATTATAAAGCAAGTTGCAGAAGGAATTAAAAAAAATGCGCCCAATGCTTTTGTGATTTGTATAACAAATCCATTAGATGTAATGGTAATGGCTTTTCAAAAATTTTCAGGACTCTCTGCAAATAAAGTAGTTGGGATGGCAGGCATATTGGATAGCTCAAGATTTAAATTATTTTTATCTGAAGAATTTAGTGTGCCGGTTAAAGAAATAGAGGCAATGGTTATGGGCGGTCATGGTGATACAATGGTACCCCTTCCAAGATTTACTAAAGTTTCTGGTAAACCTTTATTAGATTTAGTTAAAGAAGGAAAAATTTCTCAAAAAAGATTAGAGGAAATAAATCAAAGAACTAGAGATGGTGGAGCTGAGATTGTAAAGTTTCTTGAAAAAGGTTCAGCTTTCTATGCCCCTGCAGCTTCAGGGGTAGAGATGGCCTCAGCTTATCTAAGAGATGAAAAAAAATTACTTCCATGTGCTGCGTATTTGAATGGCGAATATGGTATCAAAGATATATATGCCGGAGTTCCAATTATTGTTGGAAAGAATGGTGTCGAAAAAATTGAGGAAATAAACTTAGATGATAAAGAAAAATCTGAATTTCTTCATTCAATTGATGCAGTAAGAAAACTCTGGGAAGCAGCATCTAAAATAGACCCAGATTTAAATAAATAATGAACATACACGAGCATCAAGCTAAACAAATTTTAAAAAAATTTGGAGCAATCGTACCAGAGGGTGTGTTTAGTTTAACAGTTGAGGACCTTTTAGAGAAATGTAAATCATTAAAAACAGAAAAATATGTTTTAAAAGCTCAAATTCATGCAGGTGGAAGAGGAAAAGCCGGAGGTGTAAAAATTCTGAACAATCTTGAAGAACTTGAGAAATCGGCCAAAGAGCTTTTAGGAAAAAAATTAATAACTCATCAAACAGGACCTGAAGGAAGAGAAGTTAAAAGATTATATGTTGAAGCTTCATCAGATATTGAGAAAGAGTTTTATTTATCATGTTTGGTAGATAGAGCTACCTCAAAGATTGCTTTTATCTCTAGTGATCAAGGTGGAATGGACATTGAGGATGTGGCAAGCAAATCACCTGATAAAATTTTGACAACTAAAATAGAATTAAAAGATGAAATTTCGAATGAGGAATGTGAAAAGATTATTCAAATATTCAAATTAGAAAATAGTCCAAAAAACGAAGCAATATCTTTAATTAAATCAATTTATAAGATGTTTATTGAAACTGATGCAAATATGGTTGAGATAAACCCTTTAATACTCACAAAAAAAAAGAAAATTATTTGTTTAGATGCAAAAATAAATTTTGATAGTAACGCTTTATTTAGACATCCTGAAATTTTAGAACTGAGAGATTTAAATGAGGAAGATCCTACCGAAATAGAAGCTAGTAAGCACGATTTAGCTTATATCAAATTAGATGGCAACATTGGATGCATGGTTAATGGAGCTGGTTTAGCAATGGCCACTATGGATATAATAAAATTATATGGAGAGGAGCCAGCAAATTTTTTAGATGTTGGCGGGGGAGCATCAAAAGAAAAAGTCTCAGCAGCTTTTAAAATAATTTTGTCAGATAAAAATGTTAAAGGTATATTAATCAATATTTTTGGTGGCATAATGCGATGTGATGTTCTGGCTCAAGGTGTTGTAGATGCTGCAAAAGAAATGAAAATCAATGTTCCTTTGGTAGTAAGACTAGCTGGTACAAATTTTAAAGAGGGCAAACAAATTTTAGATAATTCAGGTTTAAAATTAATATCTGCTGAAAACTTGGATGATGCAGCAAAAAAAATTGTTGAGGCAATTAAGTAAATGTCAGTTTTAGTAAATAAAAATACTAGATTAATCTGTCAAGGATTTACAGGATCCCATGGAACATTTCACTCTGAGCAAGCAATTAAATATGGAACAAATTTAGTTGGAGGAGTAACACCAAAAAAAGGTGGTCAAAAACATTTAGGCCTTCCAGTTTTTAATACAGTGAAAGAAGCAAAAGACTCTGAAGGAGCTAATGCAACAATGATATACGTCCCAGCCAAATTTGCAACTTCAGCAATTATTGAAGCAATAGATGCATCTATAGAACTGATCGTATGTATAACTGAAGGAATTCCTATTCAGGACATGTTAAAAGTTAAACAGAAATTAAATAATTCAAAAAGCAGACTGATTGGCCCCAACTGCCCAGGAATCATAACTCCTGATGAGTGTAAAATTGGCATTATGCCTGGCAGCATTCATAAAAAAGGAACAGTTGGAATAGTTTCAAGATCAGGAACTTTAACTTATGAAGCAGTAGCACAAACAACAGAAAATGGGCTAGGACAGTCAACTTGCATTGGAATTGGAGGCGATCCTATAAATGGTACAAATTTTATAGATTGTCTAGATCTATTTTTAAATGACGAAGATACCCAATCGATTTTAATGATTGGTGAAATCGGTGGAACAGCTGAGGAGGAGGCAGCAGATTTTATCAATAATCATAAAATAAAAAAACCAATTGTTGGATTTATAGCTGGAGTTACTGCCCCACCAGGACGAAGAATGGGTCATGCAGGAGCTATAATATCAGGTGGAAAAGGTGGTGCGAAGGAAAAGATAAAAAAAATGGAGGATTGTGGAATAACTATGGCAAACTCTCCATCAAAGATTGGAAAAACATTATTAAATAAATTGTCTAATTGAAAAATTTCTTTCTAGGTCTATATTAATGAGTATCGATGTCATCCTCTAAAAATCTCGAATTTGAAAAAACTGCTTTCTTAAGTAAATCCAATAGTGCTTTTATTGAAGAGATGTATCTTAAGTTTGTTAATAACGATCCATCTTTGCCTGACAGTTGGAAAATTTATTTTAATCAGATCGGCGATGAAGCAGACATAATTGTAAATGAAATAAATGGCCCTTCTTGGAATCCATCAAAAAAAGTGTCTATAAAAAAATCAGAAAATTTAAATAACGGTAACGAAAATCAAAATGAAGTAGTTTCAAGAGTTTCTAATGCAAATTCTATAAAGGCAGTTGCTATGATCAGGTCATACAGACAAAGAGGTCATTTGATTGCCAAATTAGATCCTTTAGGACTTTTAAAAGCAGATTATTTAGACGAACTTCACCCCGAGTCATATGGGTTTAGGAAAGAGGAGTATAATGAAAAAATTTTTTTAGATGGAGTCATTAATAGGCAACATTCTAGTATCTCTGAAATTTTAAAATTTTTAAGAGACAAATACTGCGGGTCTTTAGGCTATGAATATATGCATATTTCAAATCCTACTGAAAGAAAATGGTTTAGAGATAGAGTTGAAAAATCTGATGACTTTAAATTTACTCAGAACGGAAAAGAGGCTATCCTTAAAAAACTAATTCAAGCTGAAGGCTTTGAAAAATTCTTACATACAAAATATGTTGGTACAAAAAGATTTGGTTTAGATGGAGGTGAAAGTTTAATCCCTGCTTTAGAACAGATAATTAAAATTGGTGGTCAATCAAAAATAAAAGAAGTTAAAATAGGAATGTCTCATCGAGGAAGACTTAACGTATTAGCTAATGTTCTACAAAAATCCTATAAAAGAATTTTTAATGAATTTGCTGGAGAGATAAGTTCAAAATCTGAAGATGACACAGGAGATGTAAAATATCATTTAGGCGCGTCATCAAATAGAGAATTTGATGGAAACTCAGTGCATGTAAGTTTAACAGATAACCCATCACACCTTGAAGCAGTAAACCCGGTAGTTTTAGGACAAACAAGAGCAAAACAATATTTTCATAAAGATAAAGAGAGAAATAAAGTTATACCAATTTTAATTCATGGTGACGCTGCTTTTGCAGGCCAAGGGGTTGTAGCTGAATGTTTTGCGATGTCTGGTCTCCCAGGACATAATACAGGTGGAACTATTCACATTATAGTTAATAACCAAATAGGATTTACAACAAGTCCAAGATTTGCAAGATCATCTCCTTATCCTTCGGATATTGCTAAAATGGTTGAAGCACCGATCATTCATGTTAATGGTGATGATCCTGAGGCGGTTGTTTATGCTGCAAGAATAGCAACTGACTTTAGGTTAAAATTTAATAGAGATGTTGTAATTGACTTAATTTGTTATCGAAGATTTGGTCACAATGAGGGGGACGAACCATCTTTTACCCAACCACTTATGTACAAAAAAATCCGTTCACATCCCTCACCTATTAAAGTTTATGGTGAAAAATTAGTGAAGGAAGGGTCAATTACAGACGATCATTTAAAAAAATCAATAAAAGAATTTAAGGACTTACTTGATGATCAGTATAAAAATGCAAAAAATTATAAGCCTAAAATTGAATGGTTTGAGGGCACATGGTCAAGATATAAACCTGAGAGAGGAAAAGATAAAAGGGGTGTTACAGGTTATGATATTAAAAAACTTAAAAATATTTCTGAAAAGATAAATACAATTCCGAAAGAAATTAATATCCACAAAACTATTGCAAAAGTCTTAGAAAATAGAAGATTAAGCGTAAATAATGAGGAAAAAATTGATTGGTCTACCGCTGAAGCTCTAGCTTTTGGATCTTTGTTAGAGGAAGGGTATCCAGTGAGATTGGTTGGTCAAGACTCTGGGAGAGGTACATTTAGTCAAAGACATTCAGTATTAAGAAATCAAATAGATAACTCTCGATATGTGCCATTAAACAAAATATCTCAAAAACAAAAAAATTTTGAAATTGTAGATAGTTTCTTATCTGAATTAGCTGTCCTTGGTTTTGAATATGGCTATAGCTTAGTTGAACCAAATACACTAACAATTTGGGAGGCTCAATTCGGTGATTTTGCTAATGGTGCACAAGTAGTTATAGATCAATTTATCGCCTCAGGAGAAAGAAAATGGTCAAGAGCATCTGGATTAGTTATGTTGTTACCACATGGCTATGAAGGCCAAGGTCCTGAACATTCTTCTGCTCGATTAGAAAGATTTTTACAGTTATGTTCAAATGATAACATGCAGGTGATGAATTGCACAACACCAGCAAATTATTTTCATGCATTAAGAAGACAAATGCATAGAGATTTCAGAAAACCTTTGATTATAATGACTCCCAAATCTTTACTTAGACACAAACACTGTGTTTCAAACTTAATTGATTTTAGCAAACAAAATAGTTTTCATAGAGTTTTGTGGGACCATGCAATAGATCCAAAGGTAAAAGGTTTTATTAAATTGAAAAAAAAGGAAGAAATTAAAAAAGTAATTTTATGTTCAGGAAAAATCTATTTTGATTTGCTTGAGGCTAGAGAAAAATTTAAAAGAAATGATCTTATATTTTATAGAATTGAGCAACTTTATCCTTTTCCAGCTAAGGCACTTGCAAAAGAGCTAAAACCTTACGCTAAAAAAGCTAAATTTTATTGGTGCCAGGAAGAGCCAAAAAATATGGGAGCTTGGTTTTCTGCTAGAGATTATATCCAATGGACATTAGATAATATAAAGGCTAATAATAAACAAATTTCTTATATTGGAAGAAGTCCAGATGCATCACCAGCTACTGGTTATGCAAAAAGACACGTTTCACAACAACAAGAAATTATTAAGAAGGTTTTTGAATAATTTGAAATGAGTGAAAAAATTTTAGTCCCTGTTTTAGGTGAGAGTATTACAGAAGCCACAGTATCTAAGTGGTTAAAGAATAAAGGAGAAACAGTTGATGCAGATGAGCCTATTGTTGAACTAGAGACTGACAAAGTCAATTTAGAGGTACCTTCACCTGTTACAGGAAAATTAAATGAAATTAACTTCAAAGATGGATCGACAGTAAAAGTTGGAGAAATTTTAGGTTTAGTTACTGAAATTGAAGGTGAAATTAAAAAATCGAATGAAATAAAGAAAATCCAACCTTCAAATTTACAGAAAAATGAGGAACTCAAAGAAAAAGACAATGTAATAAAGTTAGATCCAATTAAAGAACAAGCAGAATTAGATATATTCGAGGAAAAGGATAATAGAAACGAAGCAAATGAGGAGCCACTTATTTTAACAGAGGAAATAAAAAATACTAAAACAGAGGAAAATTCTAATGAGGAAAGCCAAACATTATCCCCAGCTGTAAGAAAAATGGTCAACGAAAATAATATTGATGTTAAGTCAGTAAAAGGATCTGGAAAAGATGGAAGAATTCTTAAAGGTGACTTAATAAGTTTGATGGGAGTTAATCCCCCACCTTCAGAAAGAAAAATTAAATACGGTCAAGAAGAGCGTATTAAAATGACCAGGTTAAGACAAACTATAGCTAAAAGACTCAAGCAAGCGCAAGAAAATGCAGCTTTACTTACCACTTTTAATGAAGTGGATATGACAAATATAATGAATATTAGAAAAGAAAATCAAGATGATTTCCAAAATCGATATGGTATTAAGCTTGGCTTCATGTCATTTTTTGTTAAGGCCTGTATAGTAGCTTTAAAAAATTTTCCTGCTGTCAATGCTGAGATTGATAATGATACAATTGTTTACAAAAATTATTACAATATAAGTTTTGCAGTTGGAACAGATAAAGGTCTCGTAGTTCCAGTTCTAAAAAATGCAGATGAATTATCTTTTGCAGATATTGAAAAAAATATTAAGGAAATTTCTGAAAAGGCAAAAGATGGAAAACTTGTAATTGAAGATCTTCAAGGAGGCACTTTTACTATTAGCAATGGTGGAGTTTATGGTTCAATGCTTTCAACTCCAATTTTGAATTTACCTCAGTCTGGAGTATTAGGGATGCATAATATTGTTGATAGACCCATTGTAGTCGATGGTGAAATCAAGATTAGACCAGTAATGTATTTAGCTTTATCTTATGATCATAGAATTATTGACGGCAAAGAATCTGTATCTTTTCTTAAAATGATCAAAGAAAGTCTTGAGGACCCTAGAAGGTTATTTTTGGATATTTAGAATGTCAGAAAAATTTCAAGCAGTAGTTATAGGAGGTGGCCCAGGAGGATATGTTTGTGCAATTAGACTTGCTCAACTAGGATTGAAAACTGCATGTATAGAGTCCAGAGGGTCTCTTGGTGGCACATGCCTTAATATCGGTTGTATCCCTTCAAAAAGTTTGCTTAATTTATCTGAGGAATTTCACAAAGTTAAAGGTTTGGCAAATAAAGGTATTGAAATAGGAGAAGTAAAACTAAATCTTGATAAAATGATGAAGAGCAAGGACAAAGCAGTCACTGTTCTTACAAAAGGTGTAGAATTTCTTTTAAAAAAAAACAAAGTCACTTACTTTAAGGGCCATGGAAGTTTTAAATCAAAGAATGAAATCTTAATAAAAGATGATCAAAAAAAAGAAACAATAATTCAAACTGAAAAAACAGTTATAGCCACAGGATCTGTACCAGTTTCTCTACCAGGTATTGAAATAGATGAAAAAATAATAGTTTCATCAACAGGGGCTTTAAAATTAGATAAAGTGCCCAATAAAATGGTTGTTGTTGGTGGAGGTTATATCGGCTTAGAGATGGGATCGGTGTGGTCAAGACTTGGTGCAAAAGTAGAAGTTGTTGAGTTTTTGGATCATATAACACCTGGTATGGATAAAGAAATTTCATCTGAGTTTATGAAAATTCTTAAAAAGCAAGGAATGAAGTTTAATATGCAAAATAAAGTTGAAACAATTCAAAAAAATAAATCAGGCGCAGTGGTCTCAACAATTGATAAAGATGGAAATAAAAATAACTTTGAATGTGATGTAGTTTTAATTTCAGTCGGTAGAAAACCAAATACAGAAGGTTTAAATTTAAAAAATGCAGGTGTGAGTTTAGATGAAAAAAATAGAGTAATAACTGATAAGAAATTTAAAACAAATGTTGAAAATATTTATGCAATAGGTGATGTAATTGTCGGACCCATGTTGGCACATAAGGCTGAAGATGAAGGTATAGCAGTTGCAGAAAATATTGTAGGTCAATCAGGACATGTAAACTATGATACGATACCAGGTGTGGTATATACCTCACCAGAGGTTGCATCAATTGGTAAAACAGAAGAGCAATTAAAAGAATTAAATAAGAGTTATAAGGTTGGGAAGTTTTCATTCATGGCCAATTCTAGAGCTAAAGCTATAGATGATACGGAAGGTTTTGTGAAAATTCTTGCAGATGCGCAGACAGATCAAGTTTTAGGTGCACACATAATTGGCCCTCATGCAGGAGAATTAATTGCTGAAATTGGTGTTGCTATGGAATTTGGTGCAAGCGCTGAGGATATTGCAAGAACTTGTCATGCTCACCCAACTTTTTCTGAAGCTGTCAAAGAGGCTGCGTTATCAGTAGATAAAAGAGCAATACACTCTTAATTTTTTTTCATATTATAAAATATGAAATATCCGATTCTATTACCAAATATTTTTAACCACCCTTTTACTTATGAAAGTGATTTAAATCTTAAAGTTGGTGAATTTGTTTTGATACCTTTTGGAAAATCTAAAATAACAGGCGTAGTCTGGAACGAATTTGAAAAAAATAATACCAAAAAGTTTAAAATAAAAAGAGTCATAAAAAGACTAGACGTAACTCCTTTAAAAAAAGATACGATCAATTTTTTAAATTGGTTCTCTGAGTATAATTTAATTCCAAAAGGAATGGCATTAAAACTTATTTTATTGAGCAGTGAAGCTATAGAAAAAAAGGAAAAGAAATTTTACGAGCCCTTTCGTGATAATATTAAAAAAAATTCTATCACCCTATCTGTCAACCAAATCAAATCTTTAGAAAAAATGAATAGTTCAAATAAAAAATTTAGAGTTCATGTTTTACAAGGCACAACTGGATCTGGTAAAACTTTAGTTTATTTTGAAGCAATGAAATCTTTGATAGAGAAAGGTTTTCAATCTTTAATACTTTTACCAGAAATAGGTTTAACGAGTCAGTTTGAACAAAAATTTTCAGAATATTTTGGATTTAATCCAGCAATTTGGCATTCTGGTATCTCAAAAAAGAAAAAAGAAATAATCTGGAGCGGTATTTCCTGTGGTGAAATTAAAGTTATTATTGGAGCAAGATCTTCATTGTTTTTACCGTTTAAAAATTTAGGAATAATAATTGTTGATGAAGAACATGATCAATCTTTCAAACAAGATGAAGGCGTTACATATAATGCACGTGATATGGCAATTTCAAGAGCATCATTTGAAAACATTCCTATAAACTTAATCACAGCAGTACCTTCCATAGAAACTTTTGAAAATATCAAAAAAGGTAAATATGAGGTTTCTAGATTAAGTAAAAGATTTAAAAATGCAGCATTACCCAACTATGAAATTATTAATTTAAACAATACAAGACTTGAGAAGCAATCATGGCTATCGGAGAAAATAATTGAAAAGGTAAATTTACATCTTGAAAAAAAAGATCAAGTTTTGTTTTTTTTGAATAGAAGAGGCTTTTCTCCTAATGCACTATGTAATAAATGCTATTCAAGTTTTTCTTGCCCAAATTGTACAATAAATTTGGTTTATCATAAGAATAAAAATAATTTGATGTGTCACTATTGTGGATTTAAATCAGAGTTAAAAAGAGATTGTAAGAAAGGCAATCAATGTGAATTCATTTTTAGCGGCCCAGGTGTTGAGAGAATTTCTGAGGAAGTTAAAAGAAAATTCCCTAATAAAAAAATAGATATTTTTTCAAGTGATACGATGAATAAAAAAGATTCCAAAGAAAAAATTAGAAAAATAATGAATAATGAAATTCAGATTTTAGTAGGAACTCAATTAATATCAAAAGGTTTTCATTTTCCTCACTTGAATTGTATTGTTGTTGTAGATATTGATCTTTCCTCTCATGGACACGATTTAAGGGGAGCTGAAAAGAATTTACAACTTTATCATCAACTTTCAGGAAGGGCTGGAAGAACTGGAAAACCAGCTACAGTTTATTTTCAAACTTATGAAAGTAATTCTAAAATGATTTCTGAAATAACAAATGAAAATCCAGATATTTTTTTAGAAAGAGAATTAGAGATAAGAAAAAAAAACAAACTTCCTCCATACCAAAGATTTATTTCTTTAATTCTTACAGGAGAAAATGAGAGAAAATTAGAAAAAGAAGCTTTCGATTTTAAGAATTTTATTGAAAGTAAAATTAATGGAAGGATTTTGGGTCCTGTGAACGCACCATTATTCAGATTGAAAAAAAAATTTAGGATAAGATTTTTGATAAGAGGATTAAAATCTATGAAAATGCAAAGTTCTTTATCAAAAATTATCCCAAAATATAAGTTTTCCAGTGGAATAAAACTTTCAGTTGATGTTGATCCGATAAACTTCAATTAACTTATAAAAAAAAGGCATTTTAGACGTATCAGTCACTTGAAGACATAAGAGTCATATGTTAATTAGGGCGTGAATTTTTAATAATCTTCAACCTTATATAGGAAACAAGTTGAGCAAAGATACAGGATTTTCAATTTCTTCAGCTGAAAGGTATTCTCTCGCACTTTTTGAACTTTCAGAAGAAAATGGGTTATTAGGACAGATAGAAGAACAGTCTTTATCTGTATTAAACCTAATTGATCAAAGTAAAGATTTTTTTCATTTGATTAAAGATCCAACTACTAGTCATGAAGATCTTTCAAAAATAATAAATAAAATAGCCGAAAATAATAAATTTGATAATTTATTTAGAAATTTTTTAAACTTTTTAATTCAAAAAAGACGTTTCTTTTTTATAGAGAGGATTCTAAAAAGTTTTATTGAAATTTGTTCCAAAAAAAGAGGTGAGCTTACGGCTGAATTAAAATCAGCAAAAAAATTATCAAGTGATGAAATTAAAAAAATCACAGATGAATTATCTACAAATTTTAAATCAAAAATAAAATTAAATTATAAACATGATGAAAGTTTAATAGGAGGTCTAGTAGTTCATGTTGGAAGTACTATGGTAGATACTTCAATTAAAAATAAATTACAACAAATCGAAAATAGAATGATAGAGGCATAAATGGAAATAAATCCTTCAGAAGTTACAAAAATATTAAAAGAGCAAATTAAAAACTTTGGTGAAAAAGCTGAAGTTGCAGAAGTGGGGCAGGTGTTATCAGTCGGTGATGGTATTGCAAGAATTTATGGTTTGGATAACGTACAAGCTGGTGAGATGGTAGAATTCGCTGATGGATCAAAAGGGATGGCTCTTAACTTAGAAAGTGAAAACGTTGGTGTTGTAATTTTCGGTGACGACAGAAATGTAAAAGAGGGTGATGTTGTTAAACGTACAGGTAATATTGTTGATACTCCTGTTGGAAAAGAATTGTTAGGAAGGGTTGTAGATGGTCTAGGTAATCCTATTGATGGGAAAGGTGCATTTGATAAAAATATCAAAAAAACTAGAGTAGAAGTAAAGGCACCAGGAATTATCCCTCGTCAATCAGTTAATGAACCAATGCAAACTGGACTAAAATCAATCGATAGCTTGGTTCCAATTGGAAGAGGTCAAAGAGAATTAATTATTGGGGATAGACAAACAGGTAAAACTGCAGTTGCTGTTGATGCAATTATAAATCAAAAAAAGATAAATGAGTCTGGTGACGAAAAACAAAAACTATATTGTATTTATGTTGCAGTTGGACAAAAAAGATCAACTGTAAGACAAATTCAAAAAACATTAGAGGAAGCAGGTGCAATGGAGTACACAACTATTGTTGCAGCTACAGCTTCTGACTCTGCGCCATTACAATTTTTAGCCCCTTATACAGGCTGTGCTATGGGTGAGTATTTCAGAGATAATGGAATGCATGCACTAATAATATATGATGATTTATCTAAACAAGCCGTTGCGTACAGACAGATGTCTTTATTATTAAGAAGGCCTCCAGGCCGTGAGGCTTATCCGGGAGATGTATTTTATCTACACAGTAGATTACTTGAAAGAGCTGCAAAATTAAGCGACGAGCACGGTGGAGGTTCATTGACAGCCCTTCCAATTATCGAAACACAAGGAGGAGACGTTTCTGCTTTTATTCCTACTAATGTAATTTCAATTACTGATGGTCAAATATTTTTAGAAACAGAATTATTTAACCAAGGTATAAGACCAGCAATTAACGTTGGATTATCGGTATCTAGAGTTGGATCATCAGCTCAAACAAAAGCGATGAAAAAAGTTTCTGGATCAATGAAATTAGAATTAGCACAATATAGAGAAATGGCAGCATTTGCCCAATTTGGATCTGATTTGGATGCATCTACGCAACAACTTTTGAATAGAGGCTCAAAACTAACTGAACTTCTAAAACAAAAACAATATTCACCATTGACTGTTGCTGAGCAAGTAATATCAGTTTTTTGTGGTGTTAAGGGTTATCTCGATGATATTGACTTAAAAGATGTATCTGAATTTGAAAGTAAAATTATTAATAAATGTAAATCAGATAAACCTGAAATAATTGAAGCAATTCAAAGCTCTGGAAAACTTGATGAAGATAAAGAAAAGCTATTGGTAGAAGTAATCACTCAGTTGAAAGGAACCTTTAAATCTTAATATAATATGGCAAGTTTAGATGATCTCAAAAAAAGGATAGCTAGCGTGAAGTCCACACAAAAAATCACGAAAGCTATGAAAATGGTTGCGGCAGCAAAATTGAGAAGAGCTCAAGAAAGTGCTGAGAGAGGGAGACCTTATTCTGAAAAAATGAATAATATTATTCTAAACTTGTCTAGTGGTATATCTGATAAGGAAAATGCCCCAAAATTATTATCTGGTACAGGTGAGAATAAAATTCATTTATGTGTAGTAATGACATCAGATAGAGGCCTTTGCGGAGGTTTTAATTCTAACATTATTAAAAAAGCGAAAAGTTATTTTTCAAAAATTTTAGACGAAGGTAAACAATTAAAAATCATTACTGTGGGGTCAAAGGGAAATGACCAACTAAAAAGAGTTTATGGAGATAAAATTATTCAAAATATATCATTTAAAGAGTCTAAAAATGTAAATTATTTTGATGCTGACAAAGTTGGAAGGATCATAATTGAAAAATTTGAAGCTGGAGAGTTTGATATATGTACAATTTTTTATAATCAATTTAAAAATGTAATCACTCAATTACCTCAAGCTCAACAGATTATACCTTTAAACAACAAAGAAGAGGAAAATAATTCTGGTGGAAGTTATGAATTTGAACCAGATGAGGATGAAATTTTAAGCAATTTATTACCAAAAAATATTTCAACGCAAATATTTAAGGCGATGTTAGAGAATTCAGCTAGCGAACAAGGGTCTAGAATGAGTGCAATGGACAATGCTACCCGTAACGCAGGTGAAATGGTTGACAAACTTACTATCGAATATAATAGAAGTCGTCAGGCAGCAATTACGAAAGAACTAATAGAAATCATATCAGGAGCAGAAAGTTTATAATTATGAGCAAAGGAATAATTACACAGGTCATTGGAGCAGTAGTAGACGTTAAATTTGATGGTGAACTTCCAGAGATCTTAACAGCATTAGAATGTAAAAATGGGAACAATAGATTGGTTTTAGAGGTAGCACAACACTTGGGTGAAACTACAGTTAGAACTATTGCAATGGATGCTACTGAAGGATTAAAAAGAGGTGATGAGGTAACTAATACTAACGCACCTATACAAGTTCCAGTAGGACCCGAAACTCTTGGAAGAATTATTAATGTGATAGGAGAGCCAATAGATGAAAGAGGAGAAGTAAAAACTAAAGAAAGTTGGCCTATTCATAGAGGTGCACCTGAATTCAATGATCAATCGACTGAAACTGAGATACTTGTAACTGGTATTAAAGTAATTGATTTGCTTGCTCCCTACGCTAAAGGAGGAAAAATTGGATTGTTTGGTGGTGCCGGTGTTGGAAAAACTGTTTTGATTATGGAGTTAATCAATAACGTTGCAAAAGCACATGGTGGTTTCTCAGTTTTTGCAGGTGTAGGAGAAAGAACAAGAGAAGGAAATGATCTCTATCATGAAATGATCGAGTCTGGTGTTATCAAACAGGATGGACCAGGATCTAAAGCAGCATTAGTTTACGGACAAATGAATGAACCCCCAGGTGCTAGAGCTAGAGTGGCACTTACTGGGTTGACTGTAGCAGAATATTTTAGAGATCAAGAAGGACAAGACGTGCTCTTCTTTGTAGATAATATTTTTAGATTTACTCAAGCAGGCTCAGAAGTTTCAGCACTTCTTGGTAGAATTCCATCTGCAGTTGGTTATCAACCAACATTAGCAACTGACATGGGTAATCTTCAAGAAAGAATTACAACAACAAACAAAGGATCAATTACTTCAGTTCAAGCAATTTATGTACCTGCAGATGATTTAACTGACCCTGCTCCAGCAACATCGTTTGCTCATTTGGATGCAACAACAGTGCTTTCAAGACAAATAGCTGAAATTGGAATATATCCTGCCGTCGACCCCCTAGACTCAACTTCAAGAATTCTAGACCCTAGAATTGTTGGGGATGAACATTATAGAGTAGCAAGGGATGTGCAAAGAATATTACAATCTTATAAATCATTACAAGATATCATAGCTATTTTAGGTATGGATGAGTTATCTGAGGAAGATAAGCTCGTTGTGGCGAGAGCAAGAAAAATCCAAAGATTTTTGTCTCAGCCATTTTTTGTTGCAGAAGTCTTCACAGGATCACCAGGAAAACTGGTAGATTTAGACTCAACCATCAAAGGTTTTGATGCTATTTGCAAAGGTGAATATGATCATTTACCTGAAGCAGCGTTTTATATGGTGGGTACGATTGAAGAGGCAATTGAGAAAGCTAAAAAAATGGAACAAGAAGCTGCTGCTTAATGAGTGAAGAGTTTAAAATTGAGATAGTAAATCCGGAAAAATCTTTTTTAGTTAAGGAGGATGTTTTAGAGGTTGTGGTTCCTGCCTTTGAGGGTGAAATGGGGATTTTAAAAGATCACATATCCATTATTTCCTTTTTAAAACCTGGAATAATTAAAGTATTTTCGAAATCAGGTGATGAAAATTATTATGTAGAAGATGGAATTATTGAGTTTAAAAATAACAATTTATCAATCTTAACAAGCACAATATTTGCTGTTGCAGATTTAGATAAATCTAAACAAGGGGATTTACTAAAAAAAGCTGAGGAAGAAGCAAGTAAACCTGAAATAAACGATCAGGCCAAATATTTAGTAGACCAAAAAGTTGAAGTTCTAAGATCGATTAACTAATAGTAACTCTAATTGTTTTTGAATTTCTTGATAAACGTGTAATTTAAAATCTACCACAACTTTTGTTAAGGATTTTAAATCAATCCATTTCCACTCAAGAAATTCAGGTTTTTTTGTTCTAATATTTATCTCATTATCCTCTCCAGTAAACTTCATTATAAACCATTTCTGTTTTTGTCCCTTGTACTTACCTTTCCAAATTATACCCAATAAGTGATCTGGCAGTTCATATGTTATAAAACCATCTAATTCTTTAATTAGCTTTACTTTTGTAATACTAGTTTCTTCCTTTAACTCTCTGTATGCAGCGGAAAGAAAATCCTCACCTTCATCAATACCTCCTTGTGGCATCTGCCAAAAATTTTTTGGATTATCAATTCTTCTTGCAACAAAAATCTCATTTTTTTGATTTAGAACAACAATGCCTACACCACTACGTAGTGGTAGATGTTTATATTGTTCTTTCATTTAACCGTTTAAAAGCTTTAATGCGTAACTCAATTGATTATCAGTATCAGTCTTAATTCTAAATTCATTAGTATCTTCATTGATCTCAATATCAGGACTTACTCCAACTTCAGAAATTGATTTACCAGATGGTAAGTAATATTTTGCAACAGTAAGTCTTATTGCTCCTTTATTTTTGAGGGGAATTATTGATTGCACTGAACCTTTTCCAAAACTATTTTCGCCTAAAATAATTGCTCTTTTATGATCTTGTAGTGCTCCAGCAACTATTTCTGAAGCAGATGCAGAACCATAATTAATTAAAACAATCAAAGTTTTGCCACCTATCAAATCCCCTTTTTTAGCAAACCATTTTCTATTTTCCGAGGCTTTTCTACTTTTGGTAGATACAATCTCTCCATTATCTAAAAAAAAATCTGATATCCTTATAGCTTGCGATAACAACCCTCCAGGATTATTTCTTAAATCTAGTATATATGAATTTATATTTTCATTTTTTTCAAATTCTTTAATTTGCTTTCTTATTTGTTCACCACTATTTTCATTGAAAGAAGTTAATCTAAGATAACCAACGTTATTTTTCAAAAGATCAGCTTTAACTGATTTAATTTGAATTATTTCTCTTACAATTTCAAACGTTAAAGCTTTTTTTTGTCCAATTCTTCTTACAGTTAAAATAATTGATGAACCTACAGGTCCTCTCATCAAGTCTACAGCCTCACTTAGTGATTTACCTTGTACCTGAATATCATCTATCTTTATGATATAGTCGCCAGCTTTAATCCCAGCTCTAGATGCTGGAGTATCGTCGATAGGGGAAATTACTTTTACAACCCCAGACTCCATATTTACCTCTATTCCCAAGCCACCAAATTCACCACTTGTTTCAGTCTGCATTTCGTTAAAAATTTCAGGTGACATATATGCTGAATAAGGATCTAGTGATTGAAGCAAACCATCTATTGCAGCATCCATACTTTCAGATTGATTTATTTCATCGACATATTCTTTATTAATTTTTTCTAATACTTCTCCAAATAAATCTATTTTCTTATAAACGTCATTTTCAGCTGCAACGACAGGATTAAAAGTTGAAAACTTTAGAAAAAATATACTGATGATAAAAAAAATTTTCCTCATATTATAAGTTTTTCTTTTGGAATAAATTCTGACCACATTTTTTCTAATTCGTAAAATTTTCTTTTTTCTGGATGAAATATGTGGACAATTAGATCTATTCCATCCACCAGTTTCCACTCAGTACTATCTTTTCCCTCGATTTTTGAATCTTTCATTCCATAATCTTTGAATTTTTCTAAAACTTGCTCAGAAAGTGACTGGATATGTCTAGATGACGTACCACTTGCAATAATCATGTATTCAGCCATTGAACTTTTATCTTTAAGATCGATGCTAACAATGTCTAAAGCTTTATTAATATCTAAAGTTTGAATTATGATTTTTTTTAAATCAGAAATTTTGTCCATTAATTAAATAAACCATATCAAATTTTTCTCAATTGAGAAGAAGAAATATTGACCTTTTCAAATTCAATAAATTTCAAATTCTCTTTATTTAATCTTTTATATGTGGTTGAATTTAATGATTTTTTTTTATAACCATGTCTATCAAATACTATTATTTTACATTTCTGTGAAATTAATTTCCATTTATACCATTTGTGAAATTTTATTAAATTATCAGCGCCCATTATAAAATAAATTTTGTTTTTTTTGTTCTTTGAAATATGTTTTATCAAATCAAAAGTTTTATTTGATTTAATTGTGTCTTCATAAAATTTTACTTTAATCAATTTACTTGATCCAATAATTTTTTTGCAATACTTGATTCTATTACCCAAACTTGTATACGTCTTTTTTTTAAAAGGATTTTTTTTTGTTATTGCCCAAATAACATTTTTTAATTTAAATCTTTTAATTGCTTCTTTTGAGATAGTTAAGTGACCTTTGTGTGCAGGATCGAAGGATCCACCCAGGATCCCAATTTTATTTCTTCTTGTAGCCAATTTACTTTCTAATTTTACCATTACTTGTTACTTGATATTTGTAGGAAATTAGTTGTCTAAGTCCGACAGGTCCTCTTGGCGGAAGAACATTTGTCGAAATTCCAACCTCACCACCAAATCCAAATTCACCACCATCTGCAAATTGTGTAGATGTATTGTGCATTGCTATTGAACTTTTAACTCCCATTAAAAATTTTTTAGCAGTTTTTTTGTTTTTAGTAATAATACAATCAGTATGCATAGTTCCATATTTATTAATATGAGAAATAGCCTCCTGTAAGTTTTTGACAGATTTTACAGAAACGGTAGCAGATAAATATTCTTTTGACCAATCTTTGATCGATGCTTTTTTGATTTTACCTTTGTAAATTTTTCGTATTTTATTATCACCAATAATTTGACAACCTTTTTCTTCTAATAACTTTAATATATGAGCTCCAAACTTTTTGATTATACGCTCATTAAGCAAAATTGTTTCAGTTGCTCCACAAATCGCTGTATTTCTTAATTTTGCATTTACTATTACTTTGGTAGCAATTTTGGGATCCGCATCTTTATCTACATATGAATGACAAACACCTTCTAAGTGACCAATAGTTGGAATTTTAGAAATGTTTTGTACTTTTTTAACTAAATTTCTACCCCCTCTTGGTATGATCACATCAATAAAATTACTCATTTTAGTTAGTAAAAAATCTACCACTTTTCTATTCTTTATATCGATGAATTGAACAAAGTTTTGATTAACTTTATTAATCTTCAAAGCTTTTCTGAATAAATTTGATAAAATTTTATTAGAATAAAAGGCCTCAGAACCGCCTTTCAAAATAACTGGATTTCCAGATTTAAAACATAATGATGCTACATCCGAGGTTACATTTGGTCTACTTTCATAAATTACACCTATTACTCCTATCGGGATTGATATTTTTGAAAATACAAGTCCATTAGGTCTTTTCCATTTTTCAATAACATTATGAACTGGATCCTTTAACTTAATTATTTCTTGGATTGAATTAATAATACCCAAGATTTTTTTTTCATTTAAAATTAGTCGATTTATTAAATTATCTCTTAGCTTTATTTTGTTAGCCCGATCTACATCTTTTTTATTTTCTTTAAGAATTAAATTTTTATTTTTTTTTATCATTTTAAGATAATCACTCAAAACTTTATTTTTTTTATAAGTATTTATTGGTTGAGCAAACGCTTGTTTTGATCTCTCTCCAATATTAATTAATATCTTTCTCATTAGATTTCCACCATATCATCTTTATGCACTACTTCAGATTTCGACACGTATCCTAAAATTTTTTGTATTTCATTTGAATGACAGCCCATAATTAAATTTATTTCTTTTGATGAAAAAGAGCTAAGTCCACGAGCAAACTCTTTTTTTTTATTATCTAAAATTTTAATATGATCTCCCTTATTAAATCTGCCGACTACTTTTTTAATTCCAGCCGCTAATAAACTTTTTCCACTATGAAGAGCCTTTTTTGCTCCATCATCAATTATAAGTTCACCCTTAGGAGAAATTGAGCTGATTATCCACTTTTTTCTTGCATGCATTTTAGATATTCTAGAAATAAACCAAGTGCAGTTATCTTCACTCTGGATACGATCGATAGGATTAAGACTTAACCCATTTGCTATTACCATATTGCAACCAGCCAAATTACAAATTTTAGCAGCTTCGATTTTTGTATTCATGCCACCACTTCCTAATTCTGTCATACCTTTAATATTTATATTTTTAATAACTTTGTCTAAATCAATTACTTTCTTAATTAACTGAGCATCTTTGAATTTTTTTGGGTTTTTTGTATATAAACCATCCACATCCGAGAGTAATATTAAGGTATCTGCATTTGTAATTTGAGCTACTCTAGAAGCAAGTCTATCATTATCTCCATATTTAATTTCAGATGTTGCAATAGTATCATTTTCATTAACAATAGGAATGAAATCAAGATCGAATAAGTTTTCAAAAGTTCTTTTTGCATTGATTGATCTTCTTCTCTCCTCAGTGTCGTCAAGGGTAAGTAAAATTTGAGAAATATCTAATTTATATTTTGAAAACGTTTCTAAGAACAAGTTCATCAATTCAATTTGCCCTATAGATGCAATTGCTTGACTTTTATCTAGCTTAAGATTTTTTTTATTATAATTCATTTTTTTACATCCAAGGGCTATTGCGCCTGAAGAAACAATTATAATTTTTTGATTATTCGATTTTAATTTTTTTATATCTTTCGCAAAGCTAGAGAGCCATTTTTTTCTTATTTTCTTTTCTTTGTCAACTAAAAGCGAAGATCCGATTTTGATAACAATTTTTTTTGAGTTTTTAAGATACATAATTCAATAATTTTGATTTGATTTTTGATACTGAAGATTTATTGAATGTTGATACAGCAATAATTTCTGATTTAGTATTCTTTTTAAAGTCTTTAATTATGTGATTGACTTCTTTTTCATCAATAAGATCTATTTTGTTCAACACGATTAATTCTTTTTTTTTAGTGAGTTTGTTACTATATTTTTTAAGCTCATTTTTTACTTGTTGATAGCTTTTTTTTAAATCGTCACTTGTAATATCAATTAAATGTAAAAGAGATTTACATCTCTCAATATGTTTCAAAAACTGAATTCCAAGGCCCGTACCTTTATGAGCACCTTCTACTAATCCTGGTATATCTGCGATCGTAATTTCTTTATCATCATAACTTGCCACTCCCAAATTTGGATTTAAAGTGGTAAATTGATAGTTTGCAATTTTAGGATTTGCATTAGTAACTGATGCTAATAAACTTGACTTACCTGCATTAGGCAATCCTATAATCCCAATATCAGCTATTGTTTTCAATTGAAGCCAAATTGTAAACTCTTCTCCTTGAGTTCCTTTTGTAAATTTCCTTGGAGCCCTATTGGTAGAACTTTTGAATCTTGTATTACCTAATCCGCCTTTACCACCAGCAGCAGCGATAAATTCCTCACTAATTTTTGTAAAGTCGTAAATTAATGTTTTGTTATCCTCTTCAAAAACTTGTGTTCCTAAGGGAACCTTTAAAATTAAATCTTCACCACTCTTTCCTGTTCGGTTTTGTCCTGCACCGTTCTCACCTCTCTTTGCTTTATGATGTTGTTGATATCTAAAATCAATTAAAGTATTTAAATTCTGTTCAGCTTTTAAAATTACTGAACCTCCTTTTCCACCATCACCACCATCTGGGCCACCATATTCTATAAATTTTTCTCTTCTGAAACTCGGAGAACCATCTCCACCATTTCCAGCTTTAATATAAATTTTAACTTGATCTAAGAATTTCATAATACAACAATAGGTTAAGTTGTACTATTAATTGGGTTTTACTGAAACAAAAGTTCTATCTGACTTTGTTTTTTTAAAAACTACCTTACCTTTTATTACTGAAAAAATTGAGTGATCTTTACCCATTCCTACGTTTTCTCCAGGAAATATTTTTGTACCCCTTTGTCTTACAATAATGTTTCCAGGAATAACAGATTGTCCACCGTACTTTTTGACACCAAGTCTTCGACCAGCACTATCACGTCCATTTCTAGAAGATCCACCTGCTTTTTTTGTTGCCATAGTTAATTCCTAGTTATTTACTAGCCTCTTTTTTTGTTTCTGTCTTTTTTGTTACCTTAGAAACTTTTTCAGCTTCTGAGAGAATTTTACCATCTTTTGAAAAAATTTTATTTATTCTAATCATAGAATATTCCTGTCTATGCCCATTTTTTCTTCTTGAGTTATGTCTTCTTCTTTTTTTAAAAATTAATACAGTCCTATTTTTACTATTTTTAATTAAGTCAGCTTCAACTTTTGCACCATTTACCATCGGGGCTCCAACTTCTATTTTACTGTCATCTCCGTAAGCTAAAATTTCATTAAATTCTATTTTTGAATTAGCTTTAATATTTGTTAATTTCTCAATTTTCAAAATCTCTCCAGATTTGACTTTGTATTGTTTACCACCTGTTTTTATGACTGCGTATGACATATAAATACTCTAAATTTTGTTAAGGCAATATAGTCTGAGCAAGCCTATAGTCAAGTTTTATAAATCAAAAATTATCCTTTAAATCTCTTAATTTTGAAAAACTTTCAACATCTTTAGCTTTAAGAAATATATTGCATTCTATTTCATCAGATAAAATTGATGGAATGGTGGGATGGCCATTTTTTATTTTTTCTTTAATTTCTTCAATTTTACTTTTCAAATTTGAATTATCAGGATCGTTTGATTCACAAAATTTTGAATTTTGTAATGTATATTCATGGCCGCAATATATCTGAGTATCTTTTGGAAGTTCTTTTATTTTTTTTAATGAATTAAACATCTGTTCATAAGTTCCTTCAAAAATTCTACCACATCCTAAAGAAAATAAGGTATCCCCAGTAAAAATTTTTTTTTCCAAAAAAAAATGAAAGGCAATATGCCCACTTGTATGACCTGGAATGTGATAAATTTTCGCCTCAAAATTTTCGCCTTTCCATTTTTGATTATCTTCGACAAGTACATCAATTTCTGGAATACGATCTTTATCTTCTTTAAATCCAACTATTTTAGAATTATATCTTTTCTTTAATTCTAAATTGCCACCTACATGATCATAATGATGATGAGTATTAAGAATATATTTTAACTCAATATTATTACCTTCAACATGTTTTATAATTGGAGCCGCCTCACCAGGGTCAACAACACATCCGATATTTTTAGTGTCATCGATTAACAGGTAACTATAATTGTCTTGTAAACACTTAATTATTTCTACTCTCATCTTATTTTTCAATTAAGAATATACCTAATTCTGCAAATAAATTTTTATAAAATAAATTAGAATTATTAATATTTGATATATTTTTATTTGTCAGAGCTAAAGATTTAAAGATTTTAAAATTTATAATTTTTGAAAATTTAACAAAGTCTTTAATAGTACACATATGAATATTTGGGGTGTTATACCAATCATTTGGTAATGACTCTGTGATTGGCATTGTTCCTTTGATAAGCAAATTTAATCTTACTTTCCAATGACCAAAATTTGGAATTGTTATGATTGCTTTTTTTCCAACTCTTAAAAGTTCTTTTATAACAATCTCAGGATTTACGAAAGCTTGTAAAGTTTGACCTAGGACAACATAATCAAAAGAATCATTTGGAAATTGTTTTAAATCCAATTCAGCGTTTCCTTCAATTACAGTAAGTCCTTTTGATACACACGTTTGAACTTTATCCTTTGAAATCTCAATTCCTCTCGCATCAACATTTTTATTTTTTTTTAATGACTCCATTAATGTTCCATCGTCGCAACCAACATCTAAAACTCTTGTTTTTTCTTCTATTAAATCAACTATTATTTTATATTCTGTCTTCACTATTATCTCTCTGAGTAAGATTTATCTAAAAAATTTTTAAGTGTTTTCAAAAAGTCTGGAACATCTAATAAAAAAGAATCATGACCTTTGTCAGATTTTATCTCAACAAATCCAACATCAGCACCAATTGCATTAAGAGCGATAACTATATCTTTATTTTCTTGGGTTGGATAGAGCCAGTCTGAGGTAAAAGATATTATAAAAAACTTAGCCTTAGTTTTTTTAAATGCATTAGATAAATTACCATCAAATTGTTTAACTAGATCGAAATAATCCATTGCTCTTGTTATATAAAGATAACTATTAGCATCAAATCGATCTACAAAAACCGATCCTTGATATCTTAGATAACTCTCTATTTGAAAATCTGCATCAAATCCAAATTTAAGAGCATCTCTTTCTTGAAGTTTTCTTCCAAATTTTTCTTGTAAACCTTTTTTAGACAAATAAGTTATATGTGCAGCCATTCTCGCTACTGATAACCCTTTATCAGGAAGAGTATTATTAGATAAATATTTTCCGTCTGACCAGTTATGATCTGACGCTATCGCTTGTCTACCCAATTCATTAAAAGCAATATTTTGAGCAGAATGATTAGAGGTACATGCGATTGGTACTACTGTACTAGCTTTATCTGGATAATTACTAATAAATTGCAAAACTTGCATTCCTCCCATTGATCCACCAACAACTGAAAAAAGTTTTTTGATTTTAAAATGATCTAATAAATTTACTTGTGCATTCACCATGTCATTAATAGTAATTACAGGAAAATCTGTGCCGTAAATCTTATTTGTATCGGGATTTTTGTGGCTTGGACCGTATGACCCCATACAACCACCTATAACATTTGCACAAATAACAAAATATTTATTTGTGTCTATTGATTTGTTGGGACCCACTGCATAAGACCACCAACCATCTTTTTTTGTGATAGGATTAATTCCCGTAACAAATTGATCACCGGTAAGTGCATGAAAAACAAGAATCGCATTATCTTTATTTTCATTGAGTGAGCCATAAGTTTCATATGCTAGTGGATAATTATTAATAGTTTTACCACAATCAAGCTTTAATGGTTTTTTAATAATAAGTGTTTTTATATTCTCTTTAATATTCATAATTTTTAATGCTAATTATTGAATTGTGAGAAAAAAAACTTTTTTAGCGGTTTTTTTAAAGCGCTCGCAATTCAGGTAAATCAGCGCATAAATTTTGTACAAGATGTTATTTAGTATGTCAATTTTTAAAATATTTGAACTAATACTATATGAAAAGTTGTTATTTTATTTATAAAGAGGCTAAAATTTAAAAGATGACAACTGTAAAATTTAAAAAATTCGATATTGAGGCTTATCAACCTGGTAAATCAACTGTCAAGAGACTAAAGAACATAATCAAACTTTCAGCAAATGAGTCAGCTCTTGGTGTAAGTGTGAGGGCCAAGAAGGCAATATCAAATAAAAAACTAAAATTTTTTAGATATCCAGACGGAAAGTCTAGAGAATTACGAAGCCAGATTTCAAAAAAATTTGATTGTAATAAAGAAAAAATAATTTGTGGAGCTGGCTCAGACGAAGTTATACAAATGTTATGTCAGCTTTTCCTTAAACCAAAAGATGAGGTAATCCTTCCTCAATTTAGTTTTTTGATGTACAGAATATATGCAAAAATAGTTGGAGCAAAAGTTGTTTTTGCAAAAGAAAAAAATTTTAAAGTTTCTGTTTCGGAAATAATTAAAAAAGTAAACAGTAAAACTAAAATGGTATTTCTTGCTAATCCAAATAATCCAACTGGCACTTACTTGACTAAGTTTGAATTAATTAATTTAAGAAAAAGATTAAGAAAAAATATTTTGCTTGTTGTAGATGATGCTTATGCAGAGTACATGCAAAATAAAGATTATAAATCTGGTTTAGATTTATTTAAAAACAAGCAGAATGTTTTTATATTAAGGACATTCTCAAAAATCTACGGATTATCATCCTTAAGAGTTGGGTGGGGATATGGTTCAAAAAAAATTATTGATGCTTTGAATATTATTAAACCTCCATTTAATGTTAATGAAGTAGCTCAAAAGGCAGCAATTGAGTCGCTTAAAGATAAAAAATTTATTACACGTTCTGTAAAACATAATTATTTTTATGCAACAAAATTAAAAGATTTTTTAAGCAATTATGATATTAGTTCAAATAAAGTCTCTGCCAATTTTTTATTATTGAACTTTAATAAATGTAAACTAAGAGCTAAAAGTTTTTATGAAAAATTAAAAAGAAAAGGAATCATTTTAAGATCTACCGAAGAAGGTTATAAAATAAAGAATATGCTACGATTAACTATTGGATCTAAAGAGGAAAATATAAAATTTATTAAAGCAACACAAAATATATTTAGAAAATGAGAAACATATTGATTATTGGCTGTGGATTATTAGGTTCTTCTTTAGTAAGGAAAATTTCACAAAAAAAAATTGCGAAAAAAATATTTATTTACGAAAAATCGCAATCTAATATCGCTAAAATAAAAAAGCTCAGATTACCTGGAACAATAGTTAATTCACTAAAAGATGGTTTGGTAAATTCAAACTTAGTGATTGTTTGTACATCAACGAGTGAATATAAAGAACTTATTCTTAAGATTAATAAAACTATTTCGCCAAAGACATTAATTACTGATGTAGGCTCTTCAAAAATAGAGTCATCAAAAATTATTAAAAAATTTTTGAGACGCGGTATAAATTGGATAAGGAGTCATCCTATCGCAGGATCGGAGGTGAGCGGACCAGAATTTGGAAAAGCTGATATGTTTGAAGATAAATGGTGTGTTTTAATTAAGGATAAAAAAACAAGTCTTAAGAATTTAAAATTTTTAATTTCTTTTTGGAAAAAAATAGGCTCAAAAACTGTTATTATGAATCCAGAAAAACATGATAAAGTTTTTTCTATCACAAGTCATTTACCACATTTGATTGCATATAATTTGGTTAAATCAGCTCAAGATTTTGAGAAAATTCTTAAGTTTGGTCTTATTAAATACAGTGCTGGGGGGCTGAGAGATTTTTCAAGAATAGCTGCTTCAAATGAAATTATGTGGAGAGATATTTTTTTTGATAACAAAGCTAATGTTACAAAAGCGATAGATTTGTTTATCAAAAACTTAAAATCTTTCAAAAAAGATATAAATTCTAAGAATAATAAATCAATTTTAAAAAAATTATCGCAAACTAAAAAGGTTAGATCTAAAATTATTAAATTAAAACAGGATGTAAACAAACCTGACTTTGGTAGAGATTAATAATTACTAATATTACTTACTTTTTTAACTTTTAGATTTGCTGTTTTATCAATTAACTTGATTGTTTGTATTGTCGACATTTCTATCACCTTTTTTTTTGGTCCATAAGCATGAATAAATCTAGACTTACTTATACATATACCAACATGTCCTTTCCAAAATATGATATCTCCTTTAAGTAAACTTTTAATTTTTTTTTGCTTACTAAATCTTATTTGGTCTTTTGTATCTCTTGGGAAAAATATTCTATTGTAATAAAAATAGATTTGAATTAATGCTGAACAATCAATACCAATACAAGTTTTTCCACCCCATAAGTATTTTGTGTTTAAAAAAGATTTGAATATTCTGATATAATTTTTTTCGTAATGATCAATACTTTTAATATCAATTTTTTTGATCCATTTATTTTTTTCAAATTCTACATACTTTTTATTTTCATTTCTAATACATACACCAGATCCATAATACAGATGATGATTTGAAGATAAAAATTTTTTACCTTTTTTTAAAAAAATTCTAGATTTAATTTTTGAAATTTTAAAAGAGGGATTAAAATTTTTTAAAAAATTACCGTTTTTAATATATCCAATATAATTGTCATAATGAGTTTTTATTTTTATCCATTTTTTTCTTTTTAATAAAATTTTAAATTTCTCTCCATATAGAATTTGTGAAACCACTTCAGAGTTGTAAGATGGTTTAAAGTAAATGTTAGCTACAGATTTATTTAAAAAATTATTTTTCACTTAGTTTAAGTTTATTTTTCATAATCCATAAAATCATTAAGGAAGGAATTACCATTAGTGCAGTTAAAATAAAAAATATTCCCCAATCACCATTTAACCAATCAACAAGGGCACCAGATGAAGAGGCTAAAGTTGTTCTACCAGCAGTTCCAATTGATGCTAATAGTGCATATTGAGTTGCTGTATAGGCTCTGTCTACGAGCATAGATATAAAAGCCACAAAAGCCACTGTTGCAAATGCAGCAGCTATATCATCAAAAATGACTGCGATAGCAAATAAAAGTTCAGATTTATCACTCCAAGCCAATACACTAAATAAAAGGTTTGTACTTGCCATCATTACTCCAGCAAAAAACATTGCTTTTAAAACTCCAGATCTTATTACAAAAAGCCCACCTAAAAGAGTAAACGTCACAGTAGTAATCCAACCTAACGTTTTAGAGTAAATAGCAATATCTGATTTACTAAAGCCTATTTCTTTATAAAAAATTATAGACATTCTTCCAAGAAATGCCTCTCCCACTTTAAATAAAAAAACAAATCCTAAAATTCCTAGAGCAATCGAAAAGCCATTCTTTTTAAAAAAACTAATAATTGGGCCACTTATTGTTCCAGCAACCCATGTTATCAATTTTGTAAATATATTTTCATTTTTAAATTGAGATGATATCAATTTATCATTTTCTTTTTGTTGATTTTTTCTATTTAAATTTCCAGACTCATCAATGAACATTAAGCCAATGTTCATTAAAATTACTAAAATGCCCAGAATTAGAAAAGTTAGTTGCCAATAATTTTCAAAACCAATATTTTGTAGAATGTCTGCTGCAAATAATGATAGTACTCCACCTAATTTGTATCCTGACCACCAACCAACAACCGCCATTGCAGCCCCGGCAGCCATGGATTTTCCCTCATTCTCACCAATCTGTTCAATTCTTAAAGCATCAACTGTTATATCTTGAGTTGATGATGCTATAGCAATTATTAAGCCTACTGAAACAACCAAGGCTAAATTTTCAGATGGATCGAGTAAACTCCAAAGAGCAAGTGAGATTAAGATGATAATTTGCATCAAAACAATCCATCCTCTTCTGTGACCTATTTTTTTCGTTAAAAATGGTATTTGTATTCTATCTATTAAGGGTGCCCATAAATAATTAAAAGCATAAACTGCAAAGATTAATCCAGCCCATCCAACAGTAGATCTACTTAATCCATCTTCTTTTAACCATAAACTTAGACTACTTCCAATCAAAACCCATGGAAAACCAGATATTACACCAAGCAATAAAATTTTGAGCATTCTTTTATCAAAATAAACTGAGAACATTTCAGACAAAGAATTTTTTTTAATTTCTATCAAATTTAATTCCTCCAAAAGGATGGTAAAAATAATACAAGGATTGCAAACAATTCCAATCTACCCAAGATCATACCAAAACTTAAAATCCACTTAGAGATATCAGGTAGTGATGAAAAATTTCCATTTGGCCCAATAGTTGAGCCTAGGCCAGGGCCTACATTTGAAATAGATGTTGCAGCACCGGAAATTGAAGTAATAAAGTCAAGACCTGTCAAAGATAATAATGCTGTAATTGTAAAAAAAATTACCAGGTACATATAAATGAAAGAGATGATTGATGCGGTAAATTTATCATCAACAGGACTTTGGTTATATTTTAGAACAAAAACTCCCTTAGGATAAATAATTTTTTTAAGTTGATTCAAAACAAATGAATAAAGTATTTGAAATCTAAATATCTTTATACCACAAGTTGTTGAGCCAGCACATCCACCAATAAACATTAAGCCTATAAATATAATTAAAGGAAATCCACCCCAGTTATCAAATTGTGCATTAACATATCCAGTCCCTGTTAAAATTGATATTACATTAAATAAAACTGTTCTGAGGTTTAGTTCAGATGATTTATCAAAAAATAAATAAATTGATAAGATCAAAATACTTATTAAGATTATTTTCAAAAAAGTTCTAATTTGAATATCTGAAAAAAAAATTTTTCTGTCACCGTTTAAGAATTTAATATAAGCGATAAAAGGTAAACTACCTAAGATGATAAAAATCATTGCTGAAATTTCTATTGAAAAACTATTAAAGAAACCAATGGAATCGTTATAGTTTGAAAACCCCCCAGTTGCTATTGTAGTCATAGAATGAGTTATACTATCAAAAGTATCCATCCCAAGGATCTTATATGATATTGCACAAAGTGTAGTAAGACCTGAATAAATATAAATTAATCTCAATGCAATTTCTTTCGATTTAGGAAGAATTTTTTCAGATGAGTCACTATTAGAAATTTTGAATAATTGCATACCACCAACATTCATTATTGGCATCAAAGTGATCGCCATGACAATTATTCCAATACCACCCAACCATTGAAGAATTGCTCTCCAAAGCAAAATCGCTTTAGGCATTTGCTCTAAATTTGGAATTATTGTAGAACCAGTTGTTGTAATACCTGACATACTCTCGAAAAAAGCATTAGTGAATGAAAAATTGATCTCAGAAAATATTAGAGGAAGTGAGCCAAAAATTGCAATACTTAGCCAAGATAACGCTGTTAATAAAAAAGCTTGTTGTAAACTTAATTTCTTATCATGATCAAGATTAGATAAAAAAAATAGAGTACCAAAAATAATTGTAATAATAGAAGCACCAAAAAAAGAAGAGTCAATTTCTTTGAAAAAAAATTGAACAAATATTGGTATCAACATAAAAATCCCAAGAATTATTTGAAGAATTCCAAGAGTAAAAAAAACAGTTTTATAATTAGACATTTTGATAGAACATTATTTTATGGTAAATAAATTTCAACTCTATAAGAATAAGTTAAATCGTTAATTTAAGATTATATTTGAATTAATCATGATTAAAAAAGAGAATTTTGATAAAACAAGTGCATGGCCTTTCGTTGAAGCAAAAAAAATGCTTCGGGAAAGAAAAACTTTTATAGAAAAAAAAGGCAAAATAATTCTCCAAACAGGTTATGGCCCTAGTGGACTTCCACATATAGGAACTTTTGGAGAAGTTGCAAGGACATCAATGATTGTGAATGCATTAAAATATTTGACTGATTTACCAACCGAAATCATTACTTTTTCAGATGATATGGACGGTCTTAGAAAGGTACCTGACAACGTTCCACAAAAAGAATTATTAGAAAAAAATTTACACAAACCGCTTACTAATGTGCCTGATCCCTTTCAAAAATTTGATAGCTTTGGTGAGCATAATAATGAAATGTTAAAAAAATTTTTGAACAATTTTAAATTTAAATATAATTTTAAAAGTTCAACATCACTCTATAAATCAGGTTTCTTTAATTCTTCTCTCCAAGTTATTTTAGAGAATTATGATGGTATAATGAATATAATACTTCCTACATTGGGAAAAGAGAGACAAAAAACTTACAGTCCATTTCTTCCAATTTGTCCAGATACAGGTCATGTTTTAGAAATACCTGTAAAAAATATTAACAAAGAAAAATCTATTATTGTTTTTGATAATAAAGGAAAAGATTTGGAAACAAGTATTTATGATGGAAATTGTAAATTACAATGGAAAGTTGATTGGGCTATGAGATGGTATGCGCTAGATGTTGATTTTGAAATGTATGGGAAGGATCTTATAGAGAGTGCTATACTTTCAACAAAAATTATCAAACTTATTGGGAAGACAAATCCTTCAGGGTTTGCATATGAATTATTCTTGGATGAAAAGGGAGAGAAGATTTCAAAATCAAAAGGAAACGGTATCACAATTGATCAATGGTTAGAGTATGCCTCTCCTGAAAGTTTGTCACTGTATATGTATCAAAACCCAAAAAGAGCGAAAAAACTCTACAAAGAAATAGTTTCAAAAACCGTTGATGATTATTTAGATCTTATTGAAAAAGCAAAAAATCAAAATGAGTCGCAGCTACTAATGAATCCTGTATGGCATGTTCACAATAGCTTGGTACCAAAAGAAAATATGATTATGTCATTTTCAATGTTATTGAATTTAGTTGAAACAAGTAATGCTGATAGCAAAGAACTTCTTTGGAAATTTGTTAAAAAATACAAAAAAGATATTTCAGAAAAAGATAATCCTATTTTTGATAACTTAGTAGGCTATGCAATAAAGTATTTCAATGATGTAATAAAATTAAAAAAAAATTATAAAAAACCTAACGAAGAAGAAAAAAAAGCTTTGGAGGCTTTGGTAAAAACTTTAGATAAATGTGATGACAAAATGAAACCAGAGGATATTCAAACAATGATATATTCGACTGGTAAAGAAAATGGATACACTGAGAACCTTCGAGATTGGTTTAAATTAATTTACGAAGTAGTTTTTGGGGACGAAAATGGACCAAGGATGGGTTTTTTTATAAGTTTTTTTGGTGTGAAAGAAACAAAAGATCTTATATTAAATAAAATTAAATAATGTTTTCAAATTTAAGATCTTTAATTTTTAAATTAGATCCTGAGACAGCTCATAGTTTAGCTATAAAGTCACTAAAATTTAATTTTATTCCAAATATTTTAGATGAAGAAAAAAATAATCCCCTTTTTAAGACGAGATTATTTAATAAAGAAATAGAAAATCCAATTGGTATGGCTGCAGGATTTGATAAAAATGCTGAGGTATATAATTCATTGTTCAATTTAGGTTTTGGTTTTGTTGAAGTAGGAACCGTTACACCGTTAGAACAATATGGAAATCCCAAACCTAGAGTTTTTAGACTGGTAGAGGATGAGGCTCTCATTAATAGACTTGGTTTCAATAATCTAGGATCAAAAAATATCGTAGATCGAATTAAAAGAAATAATCCAACTGGCTTACTCGGAATTAATATTGGACCCAATAAAAACTCAGAAGATAGAACAAATGATTATATACAGTGCTTGAAAACATTTAACGGGTTATCTGATTACATCACTATCAATATTTCTTCACCAAACACCGAAGATTTAAGAAACTTTCACGATCAAAAAAAATTAGATGATCTTTTAAAACTAATTGAAAAAGAGAAGAGAGATCTTAACTCTAAAACACCTATAGCAGTAAAAGTGTCACCAGATATAAACGACAAAGAAATTACGCAAATTTCTGAAGTGCTTTTAAATAATAAGATAGAAGCAACTATTATTTCTAACACATCCGATACAACAAGAGAAAATTTACAAAATACTCAAAGTCATCAAAAAGGAGGACTATCTGGGAAACCTATAGAGTCTAAGTCTTCTGAGTTGATTGGAAAATTTTATAAAGTTTTAAAAGGTAGAATCAAAATCATAGGTGTAGGTGGTGTAGACTCCGGCAGATCTGCTTATCAAAAACTTTTAGCTGGAGCTGATTATTTACAACTTTATACAGGTATGGTTTTTAGAGGCCCAAATATTGTCAGTCTCATTAAAAAAGAGCTGAAGGAAATATTACTAAAAGAAGGTGTAAAAAACTTTAAAGAAATAGTAGGAAAAAAGGATTAGAATAATCTTATAAACTTGACGGCATCAATATCTCACTTTATATAGTCGAACAAATTATGACAAAAAAATGTGAATTAACTGGAAAAAATCCAATGAAAGGTCATAACGTTAGTCATGCTAACAATAAGACAAAAAGAAGATTCTTACCTAATTTAAAAAAAGTAAAATTCACAAGTGAGCTTTTAAAAAGAAGTTTAAAATTAACAGTTAGTAATGCAGGGGTTAGATCAGTAGACAAAAAAGGCAGCTTTGATGAATATTTAAAATCCGTAAAGAATAAAAATTTATCCCCTAGATTAAAAAAACTAAAAAAAAGCTTATTAATTAAATCTCCGTTTCAAAAAAAGACAGCGCAATCTAAAACAGCTTAATGAGTAAATCGTTTTTACTTCTATCATTTTTGATGGGTGTTGTTGTCCTATCATCTAATTTTCTCGTTCAGTTTCCAATAAATTACTACGGCTTAAATGAAATATTAACCTATGGAGCTTTCTCTTATCCGATCGCTTTTTTAATCACAGATTTAGCCAATAGATCTTATGGAAAAATAGTTGCAAGAAAAATTGTATATTTTGGTTTTGTTCTAGGAATTGGTTTTACAGTTTTATTTTCTACTGATTTTGCAGATTTTATATCAATTCGTATAGCGATTGGGTCTGGAGTTGCATTTTTGACCGCACAATTATTAGATGTCCAAATATTTGATAGATTAAGAAATAAAGAATGGTTTGTTGCACCATTAACATCCTCAATGATAGGCTCAACTATTGATACATTTTTATTTTTTTCAATATCATTTTATGGAACTGGTGTACCATGGGTTACACTTTCGATTGGAGATTTGATTGTAAAAGTAATTGTAGCTTTAATCATGCTGATACCATTTAGATTGCTTTTAAAAACTTTTAAGCCAATCAAAGCTTAAATTAAAAATTTATAAGACAATATTTTATAAGCTAGTTTTGCAACAAGAAAGTTGTAAGAATTAAAACCTTTTATAGGTGCTAATTCATTAATGTCAGCACCAACAATATTTGAATTTTTTGCAGCTATTTTAATTATATTGAGTGTCTCATCCCATAATAATCCACCTGGTTCAGGAGTTCCGGTGGCAGGCATAATACTTGAGTCAAACCCATCGACATCAAATGTCAAATAAACTGTCTTATTTTTTATGAGTTTTTTAAATTTTCTTAAATCCCACTTTGACTTATCTTTTGCCCAAAAAATATTTATTCTTGATTTATTTTTTTTTAAGAATGGAATTTCACTTTCTGATATATTTCTAATTCCAAAAGATATTAATGATATATTTTCATGGTCTAAGCACCTTCTTATTGCTGATGCATGAGAGAATTTTTCTCCATTATAACTATTTCTTAAATCAGCATGTGCATCAAAATGTAAGAGACAAATTTTTTTGTGTTTTTTAATAAATGGATCAATACATCCTGGTGTAATTGAATGTTCTCCTCCAAACGTGAGTGGAAAAAGCTTTCTATCTAAAATTTCTTTATTTATTTTTGACATTTTCTCGAGTGCTTTTTTGATGTTTCTGTCAATCTTAAATGGCTTTAATGTTTTAATCCCAATTTTTTTATAGGGTTCACAATTTAGCTCTTCATCATATAATTCTACTTGATGAGAGGCTTTTATAATTTCTTTAGGTCCGTTTCTGGTGCCACCACCGTAACTAACAGTTTTTTCAAGCCCAAATGGAACTATAACAACTTTTTCTTTGAAATTAAATTTATTGTCGACTCCTAAAAATCCATTTTTATTTGATAAATATTTCAATTTTTACTCAAAAATTTTTGTGAATTTTTTCTTATGCCTAGCTTTCCACTCACCTTTGTGATATGCGTCGCTAGCTATTAGGGGTAGTACACTAGTGGCCTCAGCAAATACCATCTGTTCTTTGGTAACATCAACTTTACCCCATGAACTTGCTTCCTTTAATGTTGAACTACTACATGCACCATCTCGAGAGTCGGCAACTGTAATTTGCACAGCATATTTATGCATATCGACTTCCTTGCCAAGTAATTCAGCACAAATTACAGTGTCTTGAATAAAATTTTTTGGGACACCACCACCAATCATAAATAAACCAGAAGCTTTAGAACGTATTTTAATTTCGGTTAATTCTCTAAATTCTCTTACAGAGTCGATAGTCATATGTTTTTTTGGATTTTTTTCTTGATGCATAACTAAACCAAATCCTGCACTAGAGTCAGTAAAAGCTGGGCAAAAAATTGGAACATCATTATCGTATGCTGTTTCAATCAAAGAGTCTTTTTTTATAGAATTTTTTTTTAAATATTTACCCATCTCTTTAATAAATTCTCTTGACGTATAGCTTCTAGGCTCCAAGGTATCCGCGATTTCACATATTCTTTTATCACAAATCTGTAACTCATCTTCATCTATGTATGTGTCGTAAATTCTATCTATATAATTTTTTCTTAATTCAGTATCATCTTGGAATTGAGACCCTTGATAGTGTTTAAAACCAAGAGCTTCGAAAAAATCCATATCAATTATTGAAGCGCCAGTCGCCACTATTGCATCAACCATATTATATTTAACTAAATCTTTATAAATGTTCATACAACCCGCAGCAGATGTTGAACCTGCCAATGTTAAAAAAATTGTACATTCTTTGTCTTTCAACATTTCATTATAAATATTAGCTGCATTTGCGGTCTCTCTTGAAACAAAAGACATTTTTTCCATGGAAGAAATAATTTTTCTAGAGTCAAAGGACGTAATATCAATATGTTCTACAGGTTTTTTTAAGAAATCTTTTTTACTATTGTGACCAAGATTTTTATTTTCTGACATTAAGCAACTAGAGTAGCTTTGTCTGAATTCTTATCATACATAGACATTATTGGTGTATCCTCAACCTCATAAATCTCATCAGAGTAATAACCATTAAATTGAGTTCTAAAAGTTAAACCATATGATCCCAATTGACCAAGTTCAATGTAATCATTTTCTTTAATATTATTTGGAAGTAGGAAAGGACCTTTCATATAATCCATACTGTCACATGTTGGTCCATAAAAATCAAATGCAGTCATTTTCTTTGAAATAATCTTACTTGAATTTTCTTTAATTAATTTTGATGGAAAAACTATATTAGGTGTTCCAGCATCAAAAAGTGTGCCGTAAGTACCATCATTAATATAAAGTTTTTGTTTTTTTCTTAAATTAACTCTCACAATTGTTGATCCACTTTCTGCAACCAAAGCTCTACCAGGTTCACAAATAATTTGAGGCATATTCTTTAAATCTAAATTTTCTAAACTCTTCTTAATTTCCTCCATATAATTATCTAAAGATTGTGGCACAAGATCAGGATAAATTGTTGGGAAGCCACCACCGATATTTATGTAATCTGGAATTATTTTAGTTTTTTTAATTATATTTCCCACTTCTTCAATTCCTTTAGAATATGAAATCGGATGCATACATTGGGAACCAACATGAAAACTTAAACCAATTTTTTTTGAATGAAGTTTCGCAAGTCTTAGCAGTCCTGAAGCTTCAGAATTTAATGCACCAAATTTTTTTGACAAATCTATTTCGGCATGTTCATTGGAAACAGCAACTCTAATAAATAATTCTAAATCTTTGGCATTACCTGTTGTTTCAATAATCTTAATTAATTCATCTTTAGTATCTAATGCGAAAGTTTTTATTCCAAAATTAAAATATGCTTCTTTAATACTCTCTCTACTTTTAACTGTATGCATAAAAGAACATTTTGCAGTATCATTAAATTTCCTTACTGCTTTGATTTCTTCGATAGACGCAACA
The DNA here is from genome assembly GCF_002101315.1 of Candidatus Pelagibacter sp. RS39. Lineage (NCBI taxonomy): Bacteria > Pseudomonadati > Pseudomonadota > Alphaproteobacteria > Candidatus Pelagibacterales > Candidatus Pelagibacteraceae > Candidatus Pelagibacter > Candidatus Pelagibacter sp. RS39. The sequence goes on along the minus strand of NZ_CP020777.1, from coordinate 1,147,583 downwards.
TCAAATTGATCAATTCCACTTTTAATCAAAGTTTTTATTACTTCTGGATGAGGATTAGTTTTAACAGCGTATAGTATTTTACCAGGGAACTTTTTTTGAAAGAATTTTGAAGCAGAAAGAATAGAATTCTTCCTTATACAATATACAGGTTTTTCCGGTTTCAGTTGATTAACTAATTCTTCAACTGACTTAAATTTTTGCATTTTAAATGCCCCCCAAAAAAAATTTAACAAAAAAAAAGTCTTTTATTTAAAAAAAACTTTAATAATCGAGCAATTAATTCAATAGTTATTCAATGTAAAGCAAATAATGGCCTATTGAATTGTGGAAAAAAATGTCCATATAGAGTTTATGAAAAACCAAGCTCCATTACAAAATCTGTCTGATTTTGACAATAAATCCTTATTAATTGTGGATGATGACAATCCCTTCAGAGAAAGATTAGCTAGGGCTATGGAAAAGAAGGGATTTGAGGTCTTACAAGCTGAGAGTGTGCAAAAAGGTAAAGACGTGGTTAAAGTTAAGAAACCAGGTTTTGCAGTAGTTGATCTTAGGTTAAATGATGGAAATGGATTGGAGGTTGTAAAAGAAATTCAATCATCAAATTCATTAAGCCGAATCATAATGCTAACTGGCTATGGAAATATTCCAACTGCTGTAGCTGCAATCAAAGAAGGCGCTATTGACTATTTGGCTAAACCAGCTGATGCTGACGATGTAGAAAAAGCATTACTAGCAGATCCATCAAAAAAAGCTGCACCACCTGAAAATCCAATGTCAGCAGATCGGGTTAAATGGGAACATATTCATAGAGTATTTGAATTGTGTAACAGAAATGTTTCCGAGACTGCAAGAAGGCTTAAAATGCATAGAAGAACTCTTCAAAGAATATTATCTAAAAGATCGCCTAAATAAATTTTCTAAGTTTTATAATTTTTTTTGTAATTAAAGTAAGTAGACAAATTTTGAAAATTTCAGCAACTAAAAATGGCATTACACCTAATGTAAAAATAGGTTTATCCCAACCAATTAAAGTACCTAGCCACAGAATCCCGAAAATATAAATTGTTGAAACTGAAAATATTAATTTAAAAAAAATTAAAAAATAATTATCATCATTTTTGACGAGTGAGGCTAAAAAACATGCTGATAGAAATCCAATTAAATAACCCATTGTTGGGCCTGTAAAATAAGCTAAACCAACTCCTCTCTCAGGAGAATTAGAAAATACTGGTAAACCCAATATACCCTCTAATAAGTATAAACTTACAGTAGCTAGAGCTATTTTATAACCAAAGCTAATACCTAAAAATAAAACTATGAATGTTTGCATAGTCATTGGAACTGGATAGAAAGGTATCTTAATTTTAGCAGAAACTGTAAGAATTATTGAACCTATAAAGATAATCAATAATGATTTTACAAGCTGGCTTTCAGTATTTTCTTTTATAAGTTGCATAAAAAATAATACTCTTATTTATATCTTTAATCTATATTAAATTTCAATGAATAAGATTCAAAAAACAGATCATTTTTATCTAATTGATGGATCAGGTTATATATTTAGAGCGTATTATGCTTTACCACCATTAACTCGAAAAAGCGATGGATTACCAACTGGAGCAGTAAGTGGTTTCTGCAGTATGTTGTTTAAACTTCTTGAAGACTCGAAATCAAAAGAAAATTTACAGAAACCAACTCATTTTGCTGTTATTTTTGATTCAGCGAGAAAGACTTTTAGAAATGAAATTTATAGTGATTACAAAGCCAATCGATCTGAGGCTCCAGATGACTTAGCACCACAATTTGAATATATAAGAAAATCAGTTTTAGCCTTTAATTTACCCTCTGTTGAATTAGTCAATTATGAAGCAGACGACTTAATTGCAACTTATGTGGATCAGATTTTAAAAAAAGGGGCAAAGGTAACAATAGTTTCATCAGATAAAGATTTGATGCAATTGTATAGAAAAGATGTTCGTATTTTTGATCCTATGAAAAATAAGTTTATCTCTGATGAGGATGTAAAAAACAAATTTGGAGTAGATCCAGATAAAGTTATAGATGTTCAGGCTCTAGCTGGGGATAGCAGCGATAACGTTCCTGGTGTTCCTGGAATTGGCGTAAAAACTGCAGCTGAATTAATTAATAAGTATGGTAATTTAGAGACACTTTTAAAATCAGCAGGTGAAATCAAACAAAATAAGAGAAGAGAGACTTTACTCAACAACAAAGATAAAGCCTTAATAAGTAAAAGATTAGTAACATTGAAACACGATGCTCCAATTGAAATGAAACTCAATGATTTTGAATTAAAAAGAATTGATAAAGATAAACTTTATAAATTTCTTCGAGAAATGGAGTTTAATAGGTTACTTAGCTCTGCTATTTCTCTTTATGGGGAGCCAGATTTTAGTGGTGAAAAAAAAGATATTCAGTTAAAGGAAAAAAAAGTTGAAATTGATAAAAAAAATTATTCTCTAATAACAGAGCACAGTAAAATTGATGAATGGATTAAGGAGGCTGAAGAAATAGGAGAAGTTGCAGTTGATACAGAAACAAATTCTTTAGATCCTCATCAAGCTGATTTAGTAGGAGTATCTTTGAGCTCTAAGATTGGAAAAGCTTGTTATATACCAATAGGACATAATTCAAAAAAGTGCATTGATAAAGGTATAGTGCTTAAAAAGCTAAAACCTTTGCTTGAAGATCCAAGTATAAAAAAAATAGGTCAGAACATAAAATTTGATTTTATTGTATTTTTTAAACATGGGATAACAGTATCAGCGATGGAAGATACAATGCTAATGTCTTACGTTCTTGATGCTGGAAAAAATAGACACAACATGGATACTTTATCTGAAATTCACCTGAATCATAAAACAATAAAATTTAAGGAATTAGTTGGTTCTGGAAAGAAACAGATAAATTTTAGTGAGGTTGATCTAGAAAAAGCAAAAGATTATGCCGCTGAGGACGCTGACATAACTTATAGACTATATAAAAAATTTTATAAAAGTTTGAAAGAGGAAAAAATGATTAATATTTATGAAATTTTTGAAAAGCCATTACTTAGAATTTTGGCTGATATGGAGATACATGGTATCAAAGTTGATAACAAATTTCTAAAAACATTATCCACTAAATTTGAAAAGAAGATTGAAAAAATTCAGAAGGAAGTTTTTAAAATTTCCAAGAAAGAATTTAATATTGCTTCTCCAAAACAGCTAGGTGAAATTTTATATAATGATCTTAAGATTGCAGACTTAAAAAAAACAAAAAAAGGAAGCTTTGCAACAAGCGCCACAGTGTTGGAAGATCTTGCTTTTAAAGGTCATAAATTTCCACAATTAATTTTAGACTGGCGGCAAGTTTCAAAACTAAAAAACACCTATTCAGACTCATTACCTGAGCATATTAATCCTAAAACAAAAAAAGTTCATACTTCTTTTTTATTAGCAGCAACGACTACCGGACGATTAGCTTCAAGTGATCCTAACTTGCAAAATATCCCAATTAAATCAGAAGATGGTAGAGATATTCGTAAAGCTTTTGTTGCTGAGAAGGATAATATTTTGATTTCTGCAGACTATAATCAAATTGAAATGAGAATTTTAGCTGATTTGGCTGATGTCAAAGAATTAAAAAAAGCTTTTCAAAATAATGAGGATATACACTCTCTTACTGCTAGCCAAATTTTTAATATTGATATTAACAAGGTGAATCAAGACCAAAGAAGAAAGGCTAAAGCAATAAACTTTGGAATAATCTATGGAATTTCTCAGTATGGATTAGCGAAGCAAATAAATGTCTCTAATTTTGAGGCTGAAGAGTTTCTAAATTCATATTTTTCAAAGTTTCCTGAGATAAAAGTTTATATGGATCGAACAATTAAATTCTGTAGAAAAAGTGGTTATGTAAGTAATATTTTTGGAAGAAAATCTCATTTTGTTAATATAAATGACAAAAATTATAATGTGAGAAACTTTCAAGAACGTGCAGCAATTAATGCTCCAATACAAGGCTCTGCAGCTGAAATAATGAGATTGGCAATGATAAGAATTGACAAAAAATTAAAGGAGCAAAAACTTAATAAAACAAAGATGTTACTTCAAATCCATGATGAACTAATTTTTGAAAGTCCAAAAAATGAAGTAAAAAAAATATCAAAAGTGATAATTGATGAAATGGCTAGCGTTGCTGAAAGTGATCAACATTCTTTTTCAATACCTCTTACAGTAGATTTAAACACTGGAGAAAATTGGGGGGCATTACATTAATTTATTTGCCCAAATTAGAACAATTTAGTATTTTTATAATTAAGTATGCAAAAACAAACTATTGCTTTAGTAGATGATGACAGAAATATTTTAACTAGCTTAAGTATTGCTCTTGAAAAGGAGGGGTTTGAAGTTCAGACTTACATTGATGGAGAGAGTGCATTAATTGGATTAACCAGGACACCACCAGATCTAGCTATTGTTGATATAAAGATGCCAAAAATGGACGGTGAGGAATTGCTCAAGAAATTGAGAAAAAAAACTTCATTACCAGTTATATTTCTGACTTCAAAAGATGATGAAATTGATGAGTTACTAGGACTAAAATTAGGTGCTGATGATTTTGTAAAAAAATCAGGTGGTTTTTCAATTAAAGTTTTAATCGAAAGAATTAGAGTTCAACTTAGAAAAAAAGATTCCAAAGAAACTCTTGAGGAAAATAAAAGTATTATATCACATGGAAAATTAAAACTTGATCCGTCCCAATTAGAGTGTGAATGGAATGGGAAACAATTGCCTGATAAATTGACTACCACAGAATTTTTACTTGTAAAAGAGCTAGCCAAAAGACCAGGAATTATAAAAGAGAGAGCTCAATTAATGGACATAGCTTATAGAGAAGATACAGATATTGAGGATAGAACAATTGATAGTCACGTTAAAAGAATCAGAAAAAAATTCAAAAAGGTTGATCCTGAATTTTCAGCTATAGAAACTAGATATGGAAGCGGATATAGATGGAATGTTAGTTAATGCTCAGCAATTTTCTTAAGAACTTATCAATTTTAAAAAAATTTTTATTCATAAATTCTATTTTTTTCACAATAATAGGCTTGTTCACATTCATTTATTTAAAAAATGTCCAACCAAATTTAATTAAAAAAAAATCTTCAAATCATATTGAGGTTATCAATAATACAATTGATAATCTAACAAGATTAAATGTAAAATTTGTTGAAAAAGATATTAGAAAATTTTTGTTTTCAACAAGATTTCTTTTTCAGAACTTGGATAGAGTAATATTTTTTGATAATAAACTTAATTTAATAGGAGACACTGATACATTAGACTTAGATCCAAGATCATTTTCACAAAGGTTGGATACTATTGAGTTAGAGGTGTTGGACTCAACAACAACAAAAAAAATCACTGAAGAAAAAAATATAGATATTGGAAATGAAAATAACGTGTCTTTAAATGATGTTCTTTTAAATTACGCAACGTCTAAAAATTTTGGGATCCCTTTTACATTTACCGAGGAAGAATTTAATAAATTTAAATTGACCACTATCAAGAACGTGATGAAGGATGGAGAAAATATAGGATATTTAGCAATAACAGAAAATGCTAATGATATAAAAGCTGCCATTGATGAAAGAAAAACTTTTGTAATTAGGACTGCAATTGCAGTTGGTATCGTAATATTGATTTTTTCGTTTGTCTTAAATCGATATTTTTTAAAACCAATTAAAAATTTAGTCAGTTATACCAAAATTATAAAAAATAAAGACACAAAAAAAACAAATATAGATACATTAAAATTAAGAAACGATGAACTTGGTTTGCTCTCTAATTCTTTGGATGATATGACTTTAGAATTACAAAAGAGAATTTCACATGCAGAAAATTTTTCAACTGATCTTGTACACGAAATTCGCAATCCATTGGCATCATTAAAAAGCGCATCAGAAATTTTACATGACGCACAAGACTCTGAACAGAGACTTAAATTAATTAATATTTTAAGCCATGATGTACAAAGAATTGAAAGATTGATTACTGATTACTCACAAATGTTAAAAGATGAAGTTGCATTAAGTAAAGAAAAAATAAAAAAAATAGACATTGAACCAATAATTAAGTCAGTAGTAGATGATTTTAATAATATTTATAAACTTAAAAGAGGAATTAATATTTCTTATAAAAATGATGGTAAAAATAAATATTTAATTTATGGAATCGAAAACAGAATTGAACAAATCATTGCAAACCTTTTAGATAATGCGATTTCTTTTAGTGATGATGATAAAGATGTAATTGTACAAGTTTCGAAATCAGAGGATAGCAAAGTGCACATAAAAATATTAGATGAGGGGCAGGGTTTTAAAGAAAAAGACACGAATAAAATATTTAAAAGATTCTACAGTAACAGACCAGATAAATTTGGACAGCATTCTGGTCTAGGGTTAAATATAGTAAAAAATTTAGTTGATTTACATAATGCCACAATCAAAGCATCTAATAGACAAGATAAAAAAGGTGCGAGCATGGAAATAGAATTTCCAAAAGTTTAAAGAGTTCTATTGATTAATTAATTTTTAATTGTTAGAAGAGCCACGATGGAAGATTATAAAGTAAAAGATCTGTCTCAAGCAGAATTTGGTCGAAAAGAGATTTCAATTGCTGAGAGTGAAATGCCAGGACTTATGGCTTTGAGAGAGGAGTATGCTGGAAAATCTCCTTTAAAGGGCGCAAAGATTATAGGCTGTTTGCATATGACAATACAAACAGCAGTTTTAATTGAAACTTTAGTGGATTTAGGTGCAGAAGTAAGATGGTCATCATGTAATATTTTTTCTACCCAAGACCATGCAGCCGCTGCAATTGCAAAAGCAGGTATTCCTGTTTATGCGTGGAAGGGAGAAACAGAAGAGGAATATGTTTGGTGCATTAAACAAACTATTGAAGGCAAGAAAAGTTGGAAACCTAATATGCTTTTAGATGATGGTGGTGACTTAACAGCAATGATGCACAATGAATATAAAGATTTATTAAAAGATGTGAAAGGAGTTTCAGAAGAAACAACTACAGGGATAAAAGCGTTAAATAAAATGGAGAAAGAAAATTCTTTATTAGTTCCAGCAATTAACGTGAATGACTCTGTTACAAAATCAAAATTTGACAATTTATATGGATGTAGAGAAAGCTTAGTTGACGGAATTAGAAGAGCAACTGATGTAATGATGTCAGGAAAAATTGCAATTGTTGCTGGTTTTGGTGATGTTGGGAAAGGAAGTGCTGCATCATTAAGACAAAGTGGGGCACGTGTATTAGTTACTGAAGCGGACCCAATATGTGCATTGCAAGCCGCAATGGAAGGTTATGAGGTTGTTTTAATGGATGAAGCAATTAGTAAAGCAGATATTGTTGTGACTGCGACTGGTAACAAAGATATTGTTACAGCTGACCACATGAGAGACATGAAGGATAGAGCAATTTTATGTAACATCGGACATTTCGATAATGAAATTCAGGTTGAAGCTTTGAAAAATTACAAGTGGACCGAAGTAAAACCTCAAGTACATGAAATTGAATTACCTAGCAAAAAAAGAATAATTTTATTAGCAGAAGGTAGATTGGTAAATTTAGGTTGTGCCACAGGGCATCCAAGTTTTGTAATGAGTGCTTCATTTACAAATCAAGTCATTGCTCAGATAGAATTGTGGAATAATCATAAAAATTACAAGAACAAAGTTTATGTTTTACCAAAACATTTAGATGAGAAAGTAGCTACACTCCATCTTAAAAAAGTTGGTGCTAAATTAACTAAACTCTCAAAAGATCAAGCAGATTATATTAGTGTAGGAGTAGAGGGACCTTTCAAGCCTAATGCCTATCGCTACTAAAAGTGATTTTATCAATTTATCTTCAGAAAAAAAAACAGAGGAATTAGCTAAGAAGATTTCAAAGAAATTGAAATTAGGACATGTAGTTTTTTTTGTGGGTGAGATGGGTGTCGGAAAAACTACTTTTATTAGATATCTAATCAACAATTTCCAAAAACAAAATGGACTTAAAATAACGGAAGTAACAAGCCCTACATTCAATTTATTAAATGAGTATCAAATTAAACAAATCAAAATTAATCATTATGATTTATTTAGAATAAATAATTTAGATGAAATTTACAATCTAGGATTATTTGACGATATTACTAACGCTATTACATTAATTGAATGGCCACAAAAAATAAAACCAAAACCAAAAAATTTGATCGAATTAAATTTTGAATATGGAAATGATTACAAGAAACGAATTTTAAAAATTAAGGGTTTAAATTTGTAATTATAGATAAATGCAAAATCTTAAAAAATTAAAAGGAGATGCGTCACATAGAAAGTTTTTTAGAAAAAAATCCAATTATGGTAATTCTATTGTAATTCAAGCAAAAAAGGACAAATTTAAAAATCTTCTTGTTTATGATGCAATTAGCAAGATTTTAAATAAAAACAAAATTCTAGCTCCAAAATTATATCAAGAGAATTATAAGAATAATTATATAGAAGTTGAGGATTTTGGAAATAAGACAATTTTTCAAATTTTAAAGAAAAGTAAAAATAAAAAATTATTATATTTTAAAGATATAATAAAATTGCTTAATCAAATACAGTCAATAAAAGATAAAAAAGTAAGAAATTTTAGAAACAAATATTATCGAATACCTGATTATAAAAATGAAATATTAATTCAGGAGGCTAATTTATTTTGTGAGTGGTATGTGAAAAAAAATTTGACAAAAAATAAGAGACAAGACTTTAATAAAAAATTTAAAAAAATAATTAAAACTTTATCTTTATGTCTAAAGATGGAAAAAAATGTATTTGTTCATAGGGATTTTCATGTATCAAATTTAATGCTTGTTAATAACAGAATAGGTGTAATTGATAGTCAAGATGCTTTAATAGGGAATAGAGCTTATGATTTAGCTTCTTTAGTCGATGATGTAAGACTAAAAACCTCAAAAGTTCTAAAAAAAAAGATTTTTAATTTTTATATAGGTACTCAAAAAAAAATTGATAAAAAAAAAATAAAAAATGATTTTGAAATTTTATCTATTTTAAGAAACCTGAAAATAATTGGAATATTTACACGTCTGGCAATCCGAGATAAAAAAAAGGGTTATTTAAAATTAATACCATATGCGTGGGAATTGATTTCTTTAAGAATCAATGAAAATGAAATTTTCTTAGATTTAAAAAAATTACTAAATAATAATTTTAAAAAAAATTTATGAAAATTAATAATGCTTTTATTCTCTGTGCTGGATTTGGTAAAAGACTAAATCCTTTAACACTTAAAAAACCCAAACCATTACTTCAAATTAAAAATCAAACAATTTTAGAAGATTGTATTAATACTGTAATAAAATTGAAAGTAGATAATATTTTCCTAAACACTTTTTATTTAAGTGAACAGATTGTTGATTTTTTTAAAAATAAAAATTTTTCAGTAAAAATAAAAATTATAGAGGACGGAAAAGAAATTTTAGATACTGGTGGAGGAATTTTGAATTTGATCAACCATTCAGATTGTGAGGATTTTTTTGTTTTTAACCCTGATACTATATGGAATGAAAATTATGTGAGTGAAATTAATGATATGCAAAAATATTATTTCCAAAATAAATTAAATAATATTCTTTTATTGGTTAATAAAAAACTAAGTTTTGATAATAACTTAGAGGGCGATTTTGATTTAGAAGATAATATGATTAAAAAAAGTTATGAAAAAAATTTTATATATACTGGTTGTCAAATTTTGAATAAAAACTTGTTTAATGAATATGAAGTAAAAAACTTTTCAGTTGCAAATATTTGGAATAAATTATTAATGAAACAAGAGTTAAATGGATTTGAGAGCACCAATAAATTTCACCATTTAACGAATTTAGAAATTTTTAAAAAACTAAAAGGTTCTTAGATCTCTCTTTATCTAGATATTTACATTCATTTATTTTCAAATTTTCACCGAAATTGATTATTAAGGGATTTCCTGTTGGAATTTCTAAACTTGTGATTTGATTGTTATCTAAATTGAACAGATATTTACATAAAGCTCTTATTGAGTTTCCATGTGCTGTGATTAATATATTTTTATCTATTAATTTAGGTTGTATTTCTTTTTTGAAATATTCCAAAACTCTGTTGTATGTATCTTTTAAAGACTCTGTGTCAGGAATGAACTCTCTGGGTATTTTTTCATATGTCTCAATATTTAGCGGATGATAAGAGCTTTCTCTACTTAGTTTTCCAGGTTTGATATCCCAAGATCTTCGAAATTCGAAAACTTTATCTTCACCAATTTTATTTGCGGTCTCAATCTTATTCAATCCCGTAAGTTCACCATAGTGTCTTTCGTTTAGCTGCCACGCTCTTACAAAATCTTTTTTTGATTTTAATACTTTTTGTATTATTTTAAGAGTATGGTTTGCCCTCACTTGAAATGAGGAATAATAAAAATCTATATTTATATTTTGATTTTTGATAAGTAAACCAGCTTTCTCAGCTTCAATTTTACCTTGATCTGTTAGATCAACATCAACCCAACCAGTGAATCTTTTTTCAAGATTCCAAGTACTCTGACCATGTCTGACTAATACCAAAAAACTCATCTTGTCATATCTAAAAATAATTTATAAAAAAATCATTTAACTAAATGTCAAAATTTTTTTCTACATATAAAGTAATATTTTATATAATTAATATCCTTTTAATTATTTTATATCTATATCCTGGAAGTTTATTAGGCTGGATAATTTATGACAATAAAAGTATACAACCTCAAATAACACCAGATTTTGTTATATCATCAAATCATTTTTATGTATTTGTATTAATTTCAATTATTGGTTTTTTAACTTTTGTTAATTCCAAGAAAATCATCTTATTACTATTATATTTAATTTTTCTTTCTATCATGCTTGAAATTTTTCACCTAGTTATACCTGAGAGAACATTTCAATGGTCTGATTTATTTGGAAATTTGTTGGGTGTTATTGTTGTAATTCTTCTTAATAATTTTATAAATAAATATGGGAGATTTAAAAAATAAATTATTAATTTTTATTTATTTTTTTACGGTCGGCTGTTCATCAATTCCTTCAAACACTTCTAATAGTTGTTCAATTTTTAGTGAAAGATATCTATGGTATAAGCACACAAAAAAAGTTGAGCAAAAGTGGGGTACACCTATTTATATTCAATTGGCAATAATTAAAATGGAGTCAGATTTTGATTGGCTTGCTAAACCGGCAAGACAAAAAATTTTTAAAGTGATACCTTATAAGCGACCTTCTAGCTCTTTTGGTTATTCGCAAGCAGTCAAAGGAACTTGGGAGCAATATAAAAGAGAAACTGGTAATAAATTAGCAACAAGAGCAAGATTTAAAGACAGTGTTGACTTCATTGGATGGTATACAAATAAATCAGAAAACATCTTAAAGATATCAAAGAAAGATGCTTTCAAACAGTATCTTGCATATCACGAAGGATGGGGAAATTATAAAAACTATAAAAAAAATAAAAAAGTAATTGGACTAGCCAAAAAAGTTGAGAGACAATCTAATAAATACAAAAATCAATTATTGAAATGTAAAAGTAAATTAAATAGAAAAAAATATATTATTTTTTAGACAATTCTTTTTTTAGTTCTAAGTCAACTATATCAATCCTTTTAGTGTTTTTTGCCAATGCGAGATACATTGAAGGAGTGACATATAAAGTAAAGAAAGTTGAAATAATCATTCCTCCTAATATTGTAGAACCAACTGCTAATCTTGAACCTTCTCCTGCACCAGGGCCAAAATTTCCAATCACTAAAGGCATCATTGCAATCATCGTACTCAGTGATGTCATTATAATTGGTCTAAACCGAACAGCACACGCTTCTTTAACAGCTAATTCAATAGTTTTTCCACTAGATCTAATTTGGTTTGCGTAATCTACGATTAAAATACTATTCTTAGTTGAGATACCTATTAGTATAATTAGTGCAATTTGAGAAAAAATATTTACTGAGCTATTTAAAAATAAAATAAACACTAATCCTCCAAAAATAGCCAAAGGCACAGTTAAGATTATAACAAATGGATGAACGAATGAGTTGAATGTTGCGGCCATGACCAAGTAAGCAGTTAGTAAAGCTAAAGCAAAAATTATAAATAATTCATTACTTGTTTCTTTAATTTCCTCTGATTTTCCTTTCCAAGTAATTTGTTTTTCTGGTGCTAAATCAACCATCACATTTTCGAAGTATTTAATTGCTTCTGTTAATGTATACCCCTCACTAATATTTGCAGAAATTGTTACAGCCCGCTGTCTGTTATATCTAGCAAGTTCTTTTGCTGAACCTTCTTCCTTAAAACTAACAAGATTTGCTAAAGATATTAATTTTCCATTGGTTTCAGAGCGAACAAATATTTTTGAAACACCTTCTTTATTTCGTCGATCAGATAAATATTGTTGAACAATTATTGGATATTCTTTGCCTAATTTATTAAAGGTCGTTATTTTTTTACCCCCGTAAAGTGTTTCAAGTGTTTCACCAATTGATTTAGTTGAGACACCTAGATCTTTGGCTTTATTTTTATTTATTATTAATTTTACCTCTGGTTTGTTTCGATTATAATCAGACTCAATTCTTGAGAGATTTTTATTAGATCTGAGTTTTCGTATTACTTTTTTTTGTATTGCTTCAAGTTCTTCGTAAGTATTTCCATAAATGACCATTTGGACTGGTTTGTTGTAATTTGATACTCTAATTGATTGAGGAGATATAGGAAAAGCTAGGGCTTGGGGTAAACTCACTATTTTCCCAATCGCTTCTCTAAGAACAACTTGTTGACCTTTTTTACGATTTTTCCAATCATCAAGGAGAGCGATAATTATAAAACTATTATATGAATTAGCTGAATTTCCAAAACCTGGAACACGCATTATAAATCTTGAGTATGGACTATCCTCAGCTTGCAACAAAGGAATAAGTCTTGCCTCTACTTTTTGGGCTTGCTCTTGAGTATATTCAAAAGAACTTCCTTCATCAGTTGAGCCAATTATTAGATATGCTCCCCGATCCTCCATAGGCAAAAGTTCTTTTTTTGAGAAACTAAATAAAAGCACTGAAGCAATTATTATAAAAACAATAAAAAAACTTACACTTTTAGTTTTATTAATAACATTAACTAAAGTTTCCTCATAAAATTTTGCGAAGTTAGAAAAAATTTTTTCAAATTTTTGAATAAAAATTTTTTTTGATTTTTTTTTGTATAAAAATTTACTCGCAAGCATTGGTGACAAAGTTAATGCAACAAAAGAAGAAACTACAATTGAAAAAGATAATGCAATCGCTGTTTCTCTAAATAATGTTCCAGAAATTCCCTCAATAAATATTAATGGTAAGAAAACTGCTACTAAAATTAGTGTGGTAGCAACGATAGCAAAAGAAATTTGTTTAGAGCCTTTATAAGCTGCAACCAGTGGGGTCTCACCATTCTCTATTCGTCTGTATATTGCATCTGTCATAATTACTGAGTCGTCTGTGATTATACCAATCGCTAAAATAAAACTTAAAAGGACAAAAATATTAATAGAAAGACCAAATATGTATAAGCCTAGAAAGGATGCTATTAAACTCACGGGGAGTGCAATAGCAGGTACAATGACTGCCTTTAAATTCCCTAAAAACAAATAAATTATCAACACTACTAAAATAAAAGCAATGACCAAAGTTTTATAAACTTCTTCTATTGCGGCCTCAACATAGTTAGCCCTATTGAATGAAACCCTTAAATCTAACTCTTCCGGTAAAGTTTTTTTTACTTCAACAATTTTTTTTTTGATATCATTTGAAAGTTCTACTGTTGAAGCTCCACTTCTTGCATAGATTCCTATTCCTACAGTTTTCAAATTTATTTGATCTTTAGTTTGAGCTTTAAAAAGAGTTTTCTCTGATACTGGACCGAATTCAACGTTTGCAACGTCTGATAACTGAATTACACGATTACTAGTTTTTTTGATGGGTATTTGTTTTATAGTCTCAATATCGTTGTATGATTTGTCTAGATTTAGTGTTAAGTCGATATTATCTGCTTCTAACGTCCCTGCAGGCAAACTTATGTTTTCGCCACGAATTGCAAATTCAACTTCTTTGATGGTTAAATCATTAGCTGCAAGTTTAATAGGATCAATCCAAACTCTAATGCTTAATTCTCTTAATCCACCTACCCTTATTCTTCCAACATTTTTAACACTTGAAAATTGGTCTACAAGATATCTCTCCGCGTAATCTCCTAATTCAAGGTCGCTCCATGAGGATGAAGATAAAGACAGCCACATAGTTGTTGTAAAACCTGCAGCTCGTTTGAGTATTTGTGGTGGATCCGATTCACTTGGCAAATTATCCACAACTCTTGCAACTCTTTCTCTTATATCGTTGGCAGCATTATCTAGATCAATACTCGTATCAAACTCGACATTAATTGTGCTTCTTCCATTTTCAGATTTTGAGTCTATATTTTTTATACCTTCAGCCCCACCAATAACATCCTCAACAACTTGTGTAACTTCTTGATCTACTATCGAAGCTGATGCAGACTTGTAGTCTACTTGAACTTGAACAACAGGTGGTTGAATTCCATCGGGCAATTCTCTAACGGGCAATTTCCAAAAAACAAATAAACCAAATATGATCAGTATCAGTGACATAACCCAAGATACCGTTGGTCTTTTAATACTTAATTCAGTAATAAACATTATTTATTAATAGGTTTTATTTTTCCGCGAGGCCTAACCTTTTTTAGACCCTCAGCTACAATTATATCACCTGCAGTTAAGCCTGAAATTATTTCAATGTTACTATCGCCTCTAAGGCCAGTTTTTACCTCAGTTTTATTTGCAATATTTTCTGCATTAATTTTGTAAACATATGATTTATCGCCCTCTATCATCACACTTGTATCAGGTACACTTAAAGAATTTCTCAAATCAAATTTTACTCTTACCTCTAAAAGTGAACCTGAAATTAATTCTAAATTTTCGTTTTTTACTTTTATTCTTGATAACAAACTTCTGGTGTCCGCATTTATTCTACTTGAAACAAAATCTATTTCACCTGAAAAAGTTTTATCTTTAAAACTAGATAAGGTAACTTCGACTGGAAGACCTTTTTTAATAAATGTAGAGTAACTTTCTGGAATTTTAATATCTGAGTAAATTATTGAGTTATCATCAAGTGTAATGATAAATATGTTATTTGAAACAAGAATGTCCTCAGTTAAACCTGTGTAGCCAAGAACTCCACTAAATGGAGCCAATATGTCCCCGCTTTTTAATTTAATTAAAACATCTCCTTCTTTAACAAAATTTTTAAGCTTTAAATCCTCAAAAAGATCATCTTTTTTAATCTTAAAAGTTTTTGATTTTTTAGAAATTGCTGTGCCGTAAGTTTCTATTTGTTCAGAGAATTCTTTTTCAATTACCTCAGTTACAATTATTCCTGGTGGTGGTCTCTTACTGAATTTTTTTTTAAAATGATTGCCAATCATGGATCTTCCAACAATTACAATTGTAATTATTAAAAAAAACACAAATATTATTGAAATTGTTTTCGTAGATCTTTTCATATTAAATTTAAATTAATCCGTATTCGGCCCAAGAGCCATCATATATACAAGGAAGATATTTATCATTAATTAAAGAATAAGCTAGTGCCAAAACACACGCTGTAACACCTGAACCACATGAAAAAACAATCTTTTTTTGCTCTAAGTTTTCAATACTTGTTTTAAAAATTTCTTTAAGCTGACCTTTATTTTTAAAAGTTTTGTCGTCATTTAGACAGTCATTAAACGGTATACAAAAAGAGTTTTTTATACATCCGCTTCTAAGACCTTTTCTGGGTTCAGGGATTTTACCTTCAAATCTTTCTCTACTTCGAGCATCAATTAATGTGAATATTTTTTCGTCTATATTTTGATCAATTGCTTGTTTACTCTTAACAAGATCTTTTCTCTCGCTACCTTTATAATCTGATCTATCTATATTTAAAATTTCATCAGTTACTTTCTTTTTTTCTTTAAGCCATTTCCTTAAACCACCATTTAAAACTTTTATTAATTTTGGATCATGTCCGTAATAAATAAAATTAAACCAACCACGACATGAGCTTATAACATCTGAATTATCATAGATGACTATTTCATCATTTTTTTTAATTCCCATATTTGAAACAATTTTATCCCAACTCATTTGATCAACTAACATATGTGGTAAAGCAGTATCTTTTCTTGAATTTTCATCTATATCAAAAAAAATTGCGCTTGGAATATGAAGAGATTTATATTCTTCAAATCCACTTCTTTGTGTTTGAGGCATATGCCAAGAGCAGTCAATAATTTTCACCTTAGTAAGGTTTTTTTCTAACCAATCAGTTTCAACTAAAGACATGTTATCGCTTTTCTAAATATTTTTGATGGTATTCCTCAGCAGGACAATAGTTTTTTAGTAAAGATATTTTCGTTACAACTTTTCCAGATAAACGCGCATTCACTTCATTTAATACCTTCTCAGCTATCATTTTTTGATTGTCATTAAGATAAAATATTTCACTTCTATATTGTGTTCCAAAATCTGGTCCTTGAGAATTTAAAGTAGTAGGATCATGAATTTGAAAAAATGTTTTTAAAATTTTCTCATATGTGATAATTTTTTCATCAAAATCTAGTTTTACAACTTCAGCATGATTTGTATTTCCAGTGCAAACCTCTTTATATGTTGTGACAGAGCTATTACCTCCACAGTAGCCAACTTCTGTTTTAATTATGCCGTCTATTTTACTGAATTTAATTTCAGGTCCCCAAAAACATCCAAGTGCTAAAACCGCTATTTCCATTGATAAAGATTTAGTTTAATTTACAAATTATTCATATGCTCAGTAAAAATCAATTAGGTTTTTTGTACATGTTTCTGTCCATTATTGGATTTTCGTTAATGGACGTTATAGTTAAGTGGTCAGTCGATTATCCAGTTGGACAAGTCTTATTTTTTAGAGGTTTTTTTGGGATTATTTTTTATTTTTTTATTATTCCAAGAGAAAGACTTCACGATTTTTATAAAACAAAAAGACTAGGATTGCATTCTCTAAGATGTATAGCTGGATTGATTGCTATAATTGCAATTTTTATTGCATTGAGAAAATTACCTTTAGCAACAGTAGTAAGCATATCTTTTGCAGCCCCGATATTTACAACTATTTTTTCAATATTTTTATTAAGTGAAAAAGTTGGTATTTACAGATGGTTGGCAGTTTTAGTTGGATTTATCGGCATTTTAATCATTACAGAACCAGGGATTAGTAATTTAAATATCTATTATATTTTTCCAATAATTTTTTGTTTAGGACTTTCTTATGTTGCAATAACGTTAAGACAACTTTCAACAACAGAGCCAGTTTGGCTTATCTCTCTTTTCTTTTCTATTGCAATTACTTTTCTAAGTTTTTTGACTCTACCATTCGGTTGGGTAATGCCTAGTTTCAATCACTTTTTAATTCTATCTTTGGTAGGAATTTTCGGTGGAGTTTCAAATCTGTGGCTAAGTCAATCATATAAATATTCTGAAGTATCCCTTGTAACTCCTTTAAAATATCTGACCTTAGTGTTTGCTATTATTTTTGGATATTTTATTTGGGACGAAATACCTACAATAAAAACATTAATAGGGGCGTTATTAGTAATTGTTTCAACACTTATAATTTTTAGAAGGGAGATTTATAAGAAAAAAATTATAACATCCAGGCCAATCAATGACTAAAGTACCTAAATATTGGGTTAAGGCAAAAAAATATCTATCTAAAAAAGATCAAACTCTTTCTAAGTTAATCAAAAGTTATGAAAGTCCCTCAGAAACTATTTTAACTTCAAGGCGAGATATTTTTTTTTCGTTATGCAAAAGTATAATTGGTCAACAAATAAGTGTTGCAGCAGCGAATTCTGTATTTTTAAAATTTAAAAAAAAATGTAAAAATAAAATTAACGCAAAAACAGTATCTAAACTGACTTTTGTTCAATTGAAAAGCTGTGGATTAAGCAAACAGAAAGTATTAGGTATAAAGAGTTTAGCTAAGCAAACAATAGAAAAAACTTTTAATCCTAAACTGATTAATAAAATGTCAGATGAGGAGGCTATTAATTATTTATCACAATTAAGACAAATAGGGAGATGGTCAGCTGAAATGATTTTATTATTTACATATAACAGATCAAATATTTGGCCAATTCAGGATATCGGTCTTCTAAGAGCTATTTCAAAAAATTATAAAAAAAAATATTTACCACCTGATAAATTTGTATCATTATTAAAAAAAAGGTTTAGTCCTTATTGCTCTGTAGCCACGTGGTATTTATGGAGAAGCATAGATCCTGAGCCTATTCAGTACTAAACCCCTCAACCACTTGCATATGTCTTTTTGTAGTTTTTTTTGCTACTGCCCAACTATCTTGATATTCTTTAGAGGAGTGACATTCTAATGCTTTGGCATAACTTGGAAATTCCCACACAACAGTTCTACTAAAATCATCACCATTAAATGTATCATGCTTGCCTCCTCTAATTAATGGTACGCCGCCATAACTTTTGATAACGGGTGTAGCTAATTCTGAATATTTTTTCAGATTTTCTTGATTTTCTATTTTAAAATATAAACTAACCCAATATCCTTTTTTCATATTAATCAATCCATTGTTTATAATCATTTAAGTTATCTTGCAAAAACTTTGGCAACTTGTCTGTTGGATATTTCTCAAGTTTGCTACCGTCACCAATTTTGTTTACTCTTTTATCAACTTTTAGATCGTAAATAGCTTGTTTGTTTTTTATTAAATCGTTTATTTCCTCAACAGATAAGGGATTTTCATCAAATTCTCTATGATGGAGATATGATTTAAGTTTAAATTCAATTTCAGAGGCAGTTTTTAAGTTAGAAAAGTGCCATCCACCATTAGATATAATTTTGATATCAATATACTTTGTATCAGAAAAAAAAGTATCTAATCTATAAAAGGGGTATTTTCTGTCTTTTATATTTCTCAACCATTGAGGAGATTTAAGAAATTTTTTTTTACATCCTTTTGTACCAGTCCAATCAAGATTTGGTAATTTAAGATTAAACTTATAATAAAACATGTCCTGTTTAAAAAGAATGATTTTTTCCTGGATTTTTGATAATTCTAAATTTTCTAAATTTGGAATTTCATCGACATCAGAAATTAAAATCATGTCATCATTGTTTGCTAAATCTAATCCTTTTGAGATATAATTCCTTTGACCATTTTCTCTATAAAGTGCATTTGATATATATTTCCAGGATTTGACAGCCTCACTATCCTTATCACTGACTTGATTTTTTGCTATTTCTGGTGGTTCTTCGTCATAAGTAATATAAATTATTTTATCTTTAAATTTTGTAAATTTTTGATGATTAAACTTTAAATCTCTCTTTTCTCCTTTGTGAGTGAATGAACTCTCTACTATAATAAAATAATCGACATATTTATTCAAAATATTCAGTCTTAATTCTAAAACTGTTTCTTCATCAAAATACATAAAACAATCAAAAATTTTCATAATGACTTTTTAATCTTTTTTAATTTTTTTTATATGATAAAAAAATATATGGCAGATAAATTAGTAGTTAGTTTTGAAGAATATATCAAAATTGTTGAAAAATTAGCTGTTGAAATTCATAAAAATTACAAACCAACAGTTTTAGTTGGAATAATGAGAGGTGCAGCACCTATAATTGATATTCTTTCAAGAATTCTTAAACTCCCGATCGCATACATTGTTATTCAAAGTTATACTGGTAAAGGATTAGAAGATAAACAAGGTCAATTAATGTTTGCTAGAGAAATAAGCTCATTAGCGAAAGAACAAGATTTTGAAAAAATACTTTTAATCGATGATTTGTCAGATACAGGGCTAACACTAAATAAAAGTATTGAGTGGTTAAAAAGTTATGAGCCAACAAAAAAATTTATTAAAGAAATTAAAACCGCTTGTTTGTGGAAAAAAAAATCCTCATCATTTGAACCAGATTTTTGTCCAATAAAATTGGACTCAGATCCATGGATAGTCCAGCCTACAGAACATTATGAAGAACTTTCTATTGAGGAAATTATAAAAAGAAACTAATAAACGGGGCTAGAAAACTAGCCCCGTAAAATATTATTTAACTTACAGCAAAACTTACAACACTAAGTATTGCCACAACCCATATTGCTGGAGAAGTACTTGAAAATTTTCCAGTAAATATTTTTATTAAAGCATATGAAACAAATGCTAAAGCAATACCATTACTGATACTATAAGTTAATGGCATAGCAATCATCGCTAAAATTGCTGGAGCAGACTCAGAGATGTCATTCCATTCTATATCTGTAATATTTCTAATAAATAAAACAGAAACAAAGAGTAAAGCCGCACCATCAATTTGTTTAGGCAAACTAGTTGCAAGAGGTGCAAAAAATATACATGCTAAAAACAAAATACCTATCACAAGAGAAGTCATCCCAGTTTTACCACCAGCTTTTACGCCAGCCCCTGACTCTACATAACTAGTAACAGTTGTTGTTCCCATCATAGCACCCGCAACAGTTCCCACACTATCGGACAACATTGCTTTGTTAATGTCTTGAACTTTTCCTTGTTTATCAACTTTACCTGCAACGTTTGCAACAGAAGTTAACGTTCCAGCTGTGTCAAAAAAATCTATAAATAATAAAGTGAATATTACTGTAGACATTCCAGCAGTCATCGCAGCGGATAAGTCAAATTCAAAAAGGTATGTCATTGGTGGTGGTGAACTTGCTAAACCATTAAACTTAGCTAGACCAGTAGCCCATGCAATAACACTAAAAAATAAAATACCTATAATGATATTTCCTTTAACATTCATTTTTTCAAGCACAATGATCGCAATAAATGTTGCGCATCCAAGAAGGACTAATGGATCACTTAAATTTCCAAGCTGGACTAATGTTACAGGATTATCAACTACAACTTCCATAATTTGCAATCCAATAATTGCAAGAAACAATCCAATACCTGCGCCAATTCCAAGTTTTAAACTTTTTGGAATTGAGTTAATTAACCAAGCTCTAATAGGTGTAAGTGAGATAATTAAGAACAATACCCCTGCAACCAAAACTGCACCAAGAGCTTCTTGAGGCGTATAACCCATACCAGCACAAACGCCAAAAGCAACAAATGCATTAATACCCATTCCTGGGGCTAGTCCGATTGGCCAAGTTTTTCCATAAAAGGCCATTATAAAACAAGCCAAGGCAGTTGCTAAAATTGTTGCAGTGTATACTGCGCCGAAATCAAAGAAACCTTTTTCAGGGCCGGCGAATTCCCCTGATAAGATGAATGGATTTAAAAACATTATGTAAGCCATTGTTAAGAACGTAGTTGTTCCCGCAATTACTTCTGTTTTAAAATCTGTTTTATGTTTTTTATATTCAAAATATTTTTCAAGCATTTATCCTCCTATAAACTGCAAAATATTTGATTCTTTACTGTATTACCCGTCAAAACTAATTCTTATTAACAATATTCAACTCACAAGTTTATATTTATGCCATATTTAGGTTGTTATTATAAAATTATGAAAAAAATCAAAATCTCGATTCTAAGTGTATTCATAATTTTCTCTTTATTAGGCTGTCAGACAATTAAGCAAAAAACTGACGCTATTGTTGAGAAGGAAAATGAAAAATTAAGTGCATTTATAGGCAAGTCTTCTCAGGATTTAACAAGCAGCTTGGGAAGCCCAGATGAAGATTTTATAAATGAAAAAGGAAATTTAGTTTTAGTTTATAACACCAAAAAATATGGAATCCCTTGCGAAAGAAGATTTGAAGTAAATTCAAAATTGATTGTTATTGGATTTGTATCTAACGGATGTTTTTGATTACCTGCGGAGAATTTATCTCCGCAAGCAAGGTATACTTATTTAATTTCAATAAGTTTTCTTTTTTTATGCTCTGGAACAATTCTTTCACAAGATATTGTTAAAAGACCATCTTTTAACTCAGCACCATTAACTTTTACATCATCAGCTATAGTAAATGATCTAGCAAATTGTCTTTGAGAAATACCTTTGTGAATTATTTCTCCATCAGCATTATTATTTTCAGATTTATTAACTTGCTTAGTCCTTACAGTTAATAAATTATCTTCAAACTCAACTTCAACATCATTTTTATTAAAACCAGCCAATGCAACTTCGATTGCATAATTATCCTTACCAGTTTTTCTGATGTTATAAGGTGGGTAATTTGACTGCATAGTCAAAGAACCATTACCAAGCATATTTTCGAATTGGTCAAACATGTCGTCAAAACCAATTGAAAAAGGTCTTAGTGAGTTGAATATAGATAAATCCTTACTTGTCATAATATCCTCCTTTGTTAAGCAAGTTTATTTATTGTTAGCCCCATTAGGCGACCAACTTTGTTTATATGGGAATTATTTGTTTTTTTTCAAGATATCAAATTTTAATTTTTTTGGAGATCTTTAAAATAAATGCGTAGTCAAAAGCTATTTCTTCAATGGCACCATCTCTACCTGACTTACCTCCGTGGCCTGCATTCATTTCAGTTTTTAACAAAAGCAAATTATTATCAGTTTTTAAATCTCTAAGTTTGGCTGTAAATTTTGCTGGTTCGTCAAATAATACTCTATTATCACTTAAGCTTGTTGTAATTAACATGTGAGGATAATCCATTTTTTTAATGTTGTTATATGGAGCATAAGAATAAATATAATCAAAATGGTCTTTTTTATCTTTTGCATTTCCGAATTCATCAAATTCTCCAACAGTAAGAGGCAAAGAATGATCCAAGTTAGTTGTTAAAGAGTCAACGAATGGAACAGCCATAACAATTCCAAGAAATAATTCCGGGGATTGATTAACTACTGCTCCCATTAATAAACCACCAGCCGATCCACCCATACCAATAATTTTTCCTTTCGATGAATATCCTTTTTCAATCAAAAACTTTGCAACATGAATATAATCTTCAAATGTATTTTTTTTATTAAGAAGTTTTCCTTCTTTCCACCATTTCATTCCTTTTTCCATTCCCCCTCTAATATGTGCAGTTACCCAAATAATATCTCTGTCAATTAAACTCAATCTAGTTGAGGAAAAGTCTGGAGTCATTGAACTTCCATATGACCCATAGCCATATAAAAGTAAATTTGCTGAACCATTAATTTTTGTTTTTTTGTGTCTAGTAATTGTAAGTGGAACTAATCTTCCATCATGAGAAGGGCACTCTAGTCTTTCGACTATATAGTCATCTGGATTATGACCAGATGGGATTTCTTGTTCTTTTACTAATTTTTTTTCTTTTGTTTTTAAATTGTATAAATAAGTTTTACCTGGTGTTTTCGGGGACGAATAAGACAAGTAAACTGAGTCAGTATTTTTATTTCTTTGTATCAATGAAACACTGGGCACAATCACAGATTCATCAGTAAATTTTAATTCTTCCTCAATTCCTGTTTGTTTATTTCTTACAAATAATTTTCCTAATGCATTTGATTTTTCCCCTCTGATAATCCAATCGTTTAAAAATATTAATCCTCCGATTAAAACCTCTTCTTTAGCTGCTATATAAATTTCCCACTTTTGATTTGATAAATCATCACATCTTTCGATTTTGAAATCCTCTGCATCATCATTAGTATGACAATAAAAATATCCATCCCAAGAATTGACTGAATAAATTACACCCTTTTTTCTTTCTATAATTAATTTTGGCTTTGGATTTTTTTCTGTTACCTCAAAGTAGTATTGTTCGGAAGTATTATGATCTGATGTTGTTATAAAAAAATATTTTTCATCTGAACTCAAACTTATACCCACTGTAAATGCTTCACTTTTCTCCTCAAAAATAAGCTCATCATCTTTGACTGATGATCCAATTTTGTGTCTAAATATTTTTCTTGGTCTATGAAATTCATCAAGCTTTGAATAAAAAAAATATTGGTCGTCCAAACTAAAAGTAATACTTCCACTTGTCTCTTCTATTTTCTCAGTGACTAATTTTCCTGAGGTAATATTTCTTATGTAAATTGTATAATATTCAGATCCCTTTAAATCTAAAGAATAACCTAAAAGTTTGTCATTATAACTTACCTCTAAATCACCTACACCGAAATATTCAGTTTTTAATTTCTCTTTTTCCTCATCACCATTCCAAAGTTCTTCAACTGTATCACTCCCAATTTTCTTTCTTAGTTTTATCGAATAATTTCCTACTGCAGTTGTTTTAGTCCAATATTCATATTCTTTGTCTTTAAATTTTAATGATTCATCATCTAACTTTATTCTACCTTTAATTTCATCAAATAAGATTTTCTGATATTTTTTTGTGTCTTTTAAATTATGTTCTGTAAAATTATTTTCTTCTTCAAGATACTTCCTAACATCTGGAAGTAGCTTGGAGCTATCTTTTAAAACCTCAAGAATATTATCCTGATGGATCCAACTATAATTATCTTCCCACGTGGTATTGTGACAAGATTTAAGCTCTGGTTTTTTTTTAAGTTGTGGTATTTTCATTAAATCAAAAATATATGAATATCATAATTTATACAGTGGTTATATTAACCATTTTTTATTTTCTACTACGTTTAATAACCAACATTTCATCTAGGAAAATTTCAAAAGGCCTAAGATTTTTAATTATATTAGGATTAATTGTTTTAGCAGTCTTGTTTGCTATTGGTGGAAAATTTTTATTAACCTTACCTCTTACTTTGGCAAGTTTAGCTTTATTAAAATTAAAAGGTTTATCTATTTTCCAATTAATTTCTCTTTTTAGACTTATTCAAACATTAAGAAGATCTGGTCGCTTTTCTTTTAACCAAGCAGGTACCAATAACGTTTCGTCTATATCAGTTTCAGAGGCCTACAAAATTTTAAATTTAGATATGAATAAAAAAGTTACCAAAGAGGATGTTAATAAAGCATATATAAAAATTCAAAAAAAAATTCATCCTGATATTTCTCCTGAAACCTCAAGATTATCCTCAATTGTTAATGAGGCTAAAGATATTGTGCTAAACGATATTTCTTAATCAATAATTTCTAAAAATCTCTTAAAAATTTTTTGCGGATCAATTTTATCTTTACCTAAAGTATTATGTGTGACTGTGTTTTCTCCATCTGGAATTACCGGAAACATTTTTGAGCTATAATTTCCATAAATTAATGGAGTATCAGCCATTAAAGTAATTGTTTTGATACCTAAAGCTGAGGATAAATGACTAAAGCTCGAATCATTACAAATGGATACATTACAATTCTTGATTAACGGTAAAATTTCTTTGATGGTTAAATTATCTAAACGAGTACAAAAATTCTTAAATTTAGATTGCAAAATTTCGTTTAATACTTCCTGTTCTTCATTTGCCTTACCTGTTGCAAGAAAAAATCTGCAATTTTTCATATTTGATATCTTATCAATTACGCTTAAGAAAGTTTTTGCAGGAATTCTTTTTGTAGGTCCAGAACCACCTATGCCTAACAGAATATTTGTAGTATTTTTATCTATTTGAAATTTTTGTGCTGCTTTAGAAATTGAATCATTATCAATTTGTACTTCAGGATCCTCATTAATGTCTAAATCTAAATTTTTTTTTAAAAATTTTTTAGGAGCCTCAACTATATGTTGTTTGTTTTTTGCTAACAATGGATATTGGTAAATTTGTGGAATACCAGATATCTTAGAAACTAAGTTAAATCTTAGAGATGAATTAAAAATAAAAATTTTATCAAATTTATATTTTTTTAAATCGTTTGCTAATTTAAAAATACCAAAAAAACCACCATGTCTATTATTTGTTTTATTATCTCTTTCTAGGGTAAGAATTTTATCAATATATTTTGTCTGGTGTAAATATTGATTGGCTTTAGAGTTTTCTTTTACCAATATACTAATTGGTGAATTAAATTTTTTGGACAAAGCCTTAATAAATGGTAAGAAAATTACTGTATCTCCAATACCCATTCTGCTCTGAACTGCTAATATTTTCATATAGTATTTATAAACTTTACTGAGTATATTTTTATATAAATTTTTATTATGACAAAAATAAGTGGAATTTTTGCTGCTTCAATGTCAGTGCTTAACAATGATTTAAGCCTGAATGTTGAAAAAACAATAATGCATTCTGAGAAGCTTATCGATCAAGGTTGTCATGGCACGGTAATCTTTGGCAGCACAGGTCAGTCTCAATTAATACCTATTTCAGAAAAAATTGACTTACTTAACAATCTCTCAAAAAGCAAATATCAAGATAAACATATAATTGGCACAGGTCTGAACTCTTTAGGTGAAACAATAAATTTTATGAGGATAGCAATTTCATTGAATCTAAATAAATTTTTAATTATGCCTCCCGCTTATTATAGTTATGGTGATACAGAGGTTTTGGATTTTTATTCTAGAATAATTAATTCAGTGCCAGATTGTAAAATTATTCTTTATAATTTTGAAAAACTTAGTGGTTATAAATTTAGTTTGAAGTGTGTAGAGACACTTGTTAATAAATTTCCAAAACAAATAGTTGGGGTAAAAGATAGCTCTTACAATTTATACGAAAATTTAAAACTTAAAAATTTTTCAATTTTACCTGGTTCAGAAATTAAATTGTTGAAAGGATTGGAATTAGGATGTTCTGGTATAATAACTGCAACATGCAACGTTACAGCAGAATTATCTAGGCAAGTTTATGATGATTTTTTTGCAGGAAAAAAACAATTATATAATGATAAGTTATGCGATGTGAGAAGCACCTTTGATAAATATAATCTAATTTCTGGTTTACATACTTTCTGTGCACAAAACGACAATATGTACAAAAATATTTTACCACCACTAAGTCTTTTAAATCAAAATGATGAAGAGGAATTAATGAATAGATTAAAAGATTTAAAATTTTATAACAAACCAACCCTGGCAGCATAAAATGCAATTAGCAAGATTTCTCAACAAAGTTTTTAAAAAAGGTGGTTTTGTATTAACTGATGCTAATTCAAAAGATTATATTATAGGACAACCAGACAATAACCCTATTAAATTAAAGATTTTAAATAAAAATCTTCATTATAAATTGTTATTTCATCCTGATTTATATTTTGGTGAAGCATATACCAATGGTGAAATTGTAATTGAAAACGGCACACTCACAGATTTTTTAGATCTTGCCTTAATGAATTTTGGAAGGGGAGAATTAAACTTTTTCAGTTATTTAATTAATAGATTAAGGGGATCATATAGATATTTAACTAACTTTAATTTTATTAAAAAATCCAAAATGAATGTATCTCACCATTATGATATTAAGGACGACTTGTATGACTTATTTTTAGATCCAAAGAGACAATATTCTTGTGCATATTTCAAAAACGAGAATGACAGTTTAGAAACAGCTCAAAATAATAAAATTCAACACATAATTAAAAAATTAAATATAAAACCCAATCAAAAAGTTTTGGATATTGGATGTGGCTGGGGTTCACTTGCAATCGATATAGCCAAAAGTGCTCAATGTGAAGTAACGGGTATTACTTTATCAGAGAACCAACTTAATTATTGTACCCAAAAAGCTAAAGAATTGAATTTAGAAAACCAAGTAAAGTTTAAACTAATGGATTACAGAGAGTTAAATGAAAAATTTGATAGAATTGTAAGTGTTGGGATGTTTGAACATGTTGGAAGGAAATTTTATAAAAAATTTTTTAAACAAATCGAAAAAATGTTGAAAGAGGATGGGGTTTCACTGATACACACCATTGGATCTGTAAATCCTCCAAGAGATCCTCATCCATGGATTACGAAATATATTTTTCCTGGTGGTTATACTCCAAGTTTAAGTGAAGTAACCAACCCTATTGAAAAAGCTGGCTTAATAGTAACAGATATTGAGGTTTTAAGGCTTCATTACGCACACACGTTGAGACATTGGAAAGAGAATTGCTTAAAAAATAAAGATAAAATTATCCAAATGTTTGATGAAAAATTTTTTAGAATGTGGGAGTTTTATCTTGCTGGTTGTGAAATGGCATTCAAGTGGGGAGATCAAGTTGTATATCAATTTCAACTTACTAAAAATTATAGTTCAACACCTGTGACTAGAGACTATATTTATCAATAAATTATTGATAGGGTCATTTCTTCTTAGAAATGAAAAAAAAGCAAAAAAAATCAAAAAAAAAGACAAAAACTAAAAAGAAAAATAAAGCTACGAGAGCTAAAAGAAAAATAAATAAAATTAGAAAAAGCTCAAAAAAAAAGAGAAAAAATAAGTTAATTAAAAAAAAGAAAAAAAATAAGTCTAAAAAACCAAAAAAAGCCAATTACCAACCAAAAATAAAAAAAAAACAGAAAGATAGCCTAGTCTTAAAACTAGTTAAATTTCAATTATCTCTCAAACCTCAATTTAATTTCAAATTTAATTTTGGTTTGGAAAAAAGCATTCAGAGTTTTTTTGACAAGATTTCGGAGACAATTTCTAATTACAAGGTGTTAAAAACCTTTGAAAAAAGAAGAATAAAAATAGAAAAAATTGAAAGAGAAAGAAAAGAAAAAATCGAAGAAGCAGAGAAGAAAAAAGAAGAAGAAAATTTAAGATTAAAGTTGAGGGAGCAAACGCTAAGAGAAGAGGAAAGATTAGCAAAACAGAGAACGAAAGATATAAAATTATTTTTAAGAAAAGAACAAGCGCTTTTAAGAATCGAACAAGCAGAAAAGCAAAAACAATTTTTAAAACAATTAAGATTAGATAAACAAATTGAAAAATTCAGAATAAGAGAAGTTAAAGAACTAGAAAAACTTGAGAAAATTTCCCTAAAAGAAAAAAGAGAAGATTATTCTGGGCTACAAGATAGGATCGACAAACTTAAAGAAAAATACAGATTACTCAGAGATCAAAAAATCAAAGAAAGAGTTGAGGCGCTAGGTGTTAAACTTCAAGGTGACGAAGACAGAGAAACTTTATTAGAAAAAGAAAAAGAATATACATTAGCAAGACAGAAAGTTGAATTTGCACTTGAGAGCTTTTATAGAAGCGCAAGTAGTTTAGTATTTCAGCTCAATAAAAGACATATTACCCGAGACATGTCTATTTTTCGATGCATAGATAGACGATTTGAAACTGGAGAGGTTTTTATTAAATGGGACGAAGCATCAGATGATGAGTGGTTATTATTAATTTATATTAAAAATAATTCTCCAGATGAAGGAATTGTCATTGAAGATAAAACAAATCCTGAAAAAAATCTTTCCCATGAGTTTAGAAGTGTGGACATCTTTAAAGCTTCAGACACCATGGTAGACTCTTTAACACAGCTCATTGCAAGGAAAAGAGCCAAAAATAATAATTAAACATTTATATTTAATTAGATATTATCTTATATGATTTTAGGATCTGCCTTTTTAATAATCTTATATTTAATTTTCAGATACATTATTGCGTGGATCACATATTATAATTATTTAGACCCAAGACTCGGTGAAAGCACCTGGCGATTTACTTATGATTATCCAGTAGTCGGTGAGAGAGATATTTCTGATTTGGATGATAAGGATTTTGTTAGATTAAGAAGAAAAAAAAATAAAATTATATTACTAATGTATTCAATAGTTTTAGTAATGTTTGTATCCTCCATGTCCTTATTAAGTAAATTTTTATTATTTTTCACAAGTTAGATTTTTTTAGTTGCTTTTTATTTTTTAAGTAAAGAAAAAAGGCTATTATTTCATACGCAACTGAAAATATATTAAAGATGATTGGTAATTTAAAAAATTTATAAAGAAATTTATATTTGGGCATTTTTTTCCATAATAATAAAAATGCATCTGCACCTACTAAAACTTTTTCACCATCTTTGATATGAAGCCTTCTTAAAAGTTGTTTACTGTCTTTAGAAGTTTCCTTTTCAGCCAACTTATTATCGGTAATATCAACCCAATCGATTTCATCTATTTTTTCTTTTTTATAAAGATCAATTTCTGCCTTACAAATTTTACAAGAATTATTAAAATAAACTTTCATATTAAGTGAATTTATTACTAATTTGTCTCAGATATGTACATGCGTAAAATACTCTAGTTGAAAATTTTATGAAACAATCTATTTAATGTCTCACATGAGTAATTTCTTTGAAAAATCTGACGTATCTAGAAAAGAGGCTGAAAGTATTATTTCTGACACTTTGCAAAAATGTGATGATGGTGAATTGTATCTGGAAAATTCAAAATCTGAGTCGATATTATTAGATGATAACAAAATTAAAAATTCCAGTTATAATTCAGATTTAGGATTTGGTTTTAGAGCTATATCTGATGAAGTGGTCGCTTATTCTCATTCTAATGAGATTTCTAAGAACTCTTTAAAACAATCCTCAGAAAATTTAAAGTCAACTTTAAAATCTGTCAAAGGTACTTACAATCATGAAATTCCTAAATCAAATAAAAAGTATTATGACAATATTAATCCTATTGAGCAAAAATCTCTTAATGAAAAAATTAAAATATTGAACGATGTAAATGATTATTTACGATCTAAAGGTGATAAGGTTAAACAAGTTACAGCTAATTTTTTGGGAGAGCAAAAGTCTGTAGAAATAATTAGATCTGGTGGAGAGACTTTGTCAGATGTCCGTCCTTTAGTAAGATTTAATGTGTCAGTTATGGTTGAGAAAGATGGCAGAAAAGAAACAGGCGTATATGGTGTTGGTGGAAGACAATCTTACGACTCATATTTAAAAGATGAAAATTGGAAAAGTGTTTGTGACGAAGCTTTAAGGATAGCATCAGTAAATTTAGAGAGTAAACCCGCGCCAGCAGGTGAGATGAAGGTTGTACTCGGACCTGGGTGGCCAGCAATATTAATTCATGAGGCTGTTGGTCATGGTTTAGAGGGAGATTTCAATAGAAAGAAAACTTCAGCATTTCATAATCTGATGGGCCAAAAAGTTGCAAGTGAAGGAGTTACAATTATAGACGACGGTACCATTGATAATAGAAGAGGCAGTCTTACAATTGACGATGAGGGAACACCAACAGAAAAAACTGTTTTAATTGAAAATGGAATTTTAAAAAATTTTATGCAAGACAGGCTCAATGCTCGTTTGATGAAAACAAGATCTACTGGTAGTGGAAGAAGAGAAAACTATAGACATATAGTTTTACCAAGAATGAGAAATACTATGATGCTAAGCGGTAAGCAAACCCAAGAAGAAATGATTAAAGCTGTCGACAAAGGTATTTTCGCAGTTAGTTTTGGTGGTGGACAAGTTGATATTACATCTGGAAAATTTGTATTTAATTGCACTGAAGCTTATGAAATTGTTAATGGCAAGATTGGATCACCAATTAAGGGTGCAACATTGATTGGAGATGGTCCTTCAATTTTAAAAGAAGTTTCTATGGTAGGCAATGATATGATGATGGACCCTGGAATTGGAACATGTGGTAAAGCTGGACAGGGTGTCCCTGTAGGTGTAGCGCAGCCATCTATATTAATTAATAAGATGACTGTGGGTGGTACGAAACTTTAAATGGTTAAAGATCAAGAATTTTTAGAAAAAAAAGCATCATATTGTTTAGGTTTAACCAAGAAATTAGGCGCAACAGACTCAAGTGTGGTTGTAAAGAACTCGATTTCTGAAACTGTAAATTTTAGAAATAAAAAATTAGATGAATCTAATAGATCAGATGATCTAGGCATAAGCATCACTACATATATTGGTAAAAAAAAATCATCAATATCTTCCTCTAATTTGCTTAATGACAATTTAAATATTTTAATCGAAAAATGTATTGAGACCACAAAAAATACACCTGAGGATGAATTTAATTCTCTACCGGATAGAGATTTACTTGCAAAAGAAGTCAAAGACTTAGATCTTTATGATGAAACTCATATAGAAAATAATCAAAAAATAGATTATTTAAAAAAATTAGAGGCTGCAGCTTCCAACGATAAAAAAATTGTTAATACTGAGTCTAGTTTTACTCAAAATAAATCTAATTTTGTTTTAGCTAACAGCGAAGGTTTTTGTAATGGTTACAAAACATCTTCATTTACAGCATCAAGTGTAACAGTTGCAAAAGATGAGCAAAGCATGGAAAGAGATTATGAATATTCTAGCAAATGTTTTCTAAAAGAATTGGATAATGCAGAGGAATTAGGCATACTAGCTGCCAATCAAACTATACGAAAATTAAGTCCAAAAAAAATTGGGAGTGAAAAAATTGCAATAATTTTTGATAAAAGAATAGCTAAAGGAATTTTAGGCACTTTCGCAAGCGCTATTTCATCATCAGCGATATCAAGAGGAACCTCTTTTTTAAAAGATAAAATAAATCAAAAAATATTCTCTAATAAAATAAATGTTTTAGATAAACCAGATATACTTAAAGGATTAGGCTCAAGAAATTTTGATAGTGAAGGGGTAAAAACCGACACACTTAAATTAGTGGATCAAGGAATTTTGAAACATTATCTGATTGATACTTACAATGGAAAAAAATTAAATCTTAAATCTAATGGAAGATGTGGAGGAACAAGTAATCTTTATTTTGAAAATGGAAATATTAATTTTAAAGATTTACTGAATTCACATTCAAAAAGTCTTTATATTACCGAAACTATAGGACATGGAAGTAATATTGTGACCGGAGATTATTCAGTTGGAGCAACCGGGTTTTTAATTGAAAATGGTGAGTTTAAATATCCAATAAATGAAATTACTATAGCAGGTAATTTTAAAGACATGTTTCAAAATATTACCTTAGCAAATGATTTGGAGTTCAAATATGCAACTAACTCACCAACCATGTTAATAGAGGGAATGGTTGTTGCTGGTAAATGAGCGAATTTTGTATAATTGGTTCTGGAATATCTGGATCCACAATTGCAAATCTTCTTAATAAAAAATATTCAGTAATTTTGTTCGATAAAGCAAGAGGTCCTGGGGGTCGTGCATCTTTTAAAAGAATAAATGGCAAAACAGGTTTTGATCATGGTACTCAGTATATTTCACCAAAAACTAAGGAATTTAAAAAATTTACTAAAGATTTAATTAAAAAAAGAATATTAAAAGTATGGAGAGGCAAACATGTTTTTCTAAGTTCAAAAAAAAAAGAGGATAAAAAACATTTAAAAGTAATTGGTAAAAATGGAAATAATGATATTAGCAAACATTTGCTAAAGAAAATTAATTGCAACTATCACAGTGAATTAAAAAAAATCTATTATAAAAATAAACTCTGGTATTTGTTATTTGACGATGGAAAATTAAGATCCTTTAAAAACTTAATTTTGACTTGTCCTTTTCCACAATTAAAAAAACTTTCTAAGAAATTTATTAATAACTCTTTTTTAAGAAAATCAATAAAAATGGATGCAAATATTACTACTATGATTGCAATAAAAAAAAACAAGAATTCAAATAGTAGCTATCTTTTTGAAGACTCAATTCTTGGTTGGGCTGGCAATGAAAACTCAAAAAAAAGGTTTAAATCAAAATATGATTTATGGACCCTTCAAAGTACATTTAACTGGGCAAATAAAAAGATTAGTAAAAACAAGAATAACAAAAAAGAAAATTCAAAAATTATGATTGATAAATTTTTTAAACTTTCAAACATCAAAAAAACAAAAATTTATTATTCTCTTAATCACGGTTGGCGATACTCTTCAAATTCGAGACCATTTAAAATTAAGAGTTATTGGGATCCTAAGAAAAGATTGGGTGTTTGTGCTGATTGGTTTGTAGGACCTAGATTAGAGTCAGGATGGATAAGTGCACATGATTTATTTAAAAAAATCTCAAGATAAATTAATTAAAATTTTTTAATTTATATTCCCAGTTACCCATTCTTGAATAGGACACTTTTAATATCATTAAATTTTTACGATCATACCAAATATCAAAATTTAACCTTTTATCTTTCGGTATACTCATGTCTTTAGACTTCAGTGTAAAATGATCAACATCATAAACTTTTCCATAAAGATCTATTTTTTCTTTACCTAAAAAGGTTACCACTTGATCCTTAATACTCCCTGATATAGGACTTATTTGAGAACTCGCTTGTAAAATTTTGTGATTCCACCAATTTCCAATTACGTTTTCAGCCGAGGCTTCTCCATTATATGAAGAGCCTTTAATATTAAATTTTTTAGTTTTTTGATTAAATGTTAAATTAACAAATTTCTTTTTGTCATTTTGTAAAGTTTTAGAATTATAAGAAACTAATTGATCTTTGAAATATTTTTCCTCGCTATAACCCTCAACTTGGAAAACTGTTGCTCCCAAAAGTTTAACTACAAACTTAATTTGATTAGTAACAGTAGTTTCTGATCCATTTCTATTGAAAAAATAATGATTATAGCCAATAAGCTCACCATTTCGGAAAATCTCCATCTCAATTTTGTTGTATTTAATGTAATGTCCAATATGAGCGATTGAATTTGTTGGATAAATTAAAAGAAATAAAATGACTATAATTTTTTTCATTTAACAACTAGTTTAATAGACTTTATTAACAATAGAAATAACTTATTAAAATGTTTTTAAAAATTAAGAAAATACCAAGTGTAAATTGGAGTTCCGATAAACCTTATAATTTTAAACCAAAATTCTCTACATTCTTTTTTTTATGTTTTGGTTTGATGTTATTTGGTCTTGGAGAAGGTTTGTTAATTGTATCTTTTACCGGCGCTTCTCCATGGAGTGTTTTAGCTCAAGGTATTTCTTTGAATGTTAACTTGAGTATAGGAACAATAACATTTTTGATTAGTGTTGCAGTTTTAATTTTATGGATTCCGCTTGGTCAAAAACCAGGGATGGGAACAATACTTAATGCAATCATTATTGCACTGATGATCGATCTTTGTATAAAATTTGTTCCAACCCCATCAAACTACTTGTATCAATTAATTTTAGCTATAATTTCTGTAATAACCGTTGGGATTGGTGGAGGTATTTATTTGGTATCCAATCTTGGAGCAGGACCAAGAGATGGTTTGATGATTGGTCTTCAAAAAAAAACAAATTTACCAGTTGCTGCTGTAAGGGCATTTTTAGAAATCTCTGTTGTAAGTATTGGATGGTACTTAGGTGGAACTGTGGGAGTGGGAACCTTATTATTTGCTTTTGGAATTGGTCCTTGTGTTGCTTTAGGCCTGTATTTAGTTGGTAAAATTTTCGATTAGGCTGCAGCGCCTGATTTTTCACTTCTCTTTCTTTCGTGTGGATCAAGAATTGCTTTTCTTAATCTACAGGAATCTGGAGTGATTTCTAAAGCCTCATCAGTATTTAGCATGCTCAATTGTTCAGCAATGGACATTTTTCTGACTGGTGTTAGAACGACATTTTCATCTGTACCTTGTGTTCTCATATTAGTTAATTTTTTGCCCTTCATAACATTAATAATCATATCTCCAGGTTTAGGAGATAATCCAACAATCATACCTGGATAAACAGGATCATTATGTGTTACAAACATCTCTCCTCTAGCCTGTAAATTAAATATTGCGAACGCAACTGCTTTTCCTTGTTCCATTGAAATAAGTGCACCATTTCTTCTACCTTCCATTTCACCCTCAAATGGTCCGTACTCATGAAAAATTCTGTTAATTACACCATTACCTTTTGTAAGTGTCAAAAACCGACTTGTGTATCCCATTAAACCTCTTGTCGGCGCATGAAAGATTAATCTTTTTTTATTTTTACCAGTATCTTTTAATTCTATTAATTTACCTTTTCTTCTATTCATTGAGTCTATAATTTTTGATGAATGTTCCTCATCTAGATCCATAGTTATTTCCTCTATTGGCTCAAGTTTGTTACCATTTTCATCTTTTTTATATAGAACTTTTGGGGGACTAACAGTCATTTCAAAACCCTCTCTTCGCATTTGAGTGAGTAAAATTTCTAACATTAATTCACCTCGACCGCTTACGACAAAAGAATCGTTACCTTCATTTTCTGCAAAAGTAATTCCAACATTATTCTGCGCTTCTTGAAGCAACCTATCCCTTATTTGAGTACTTGTAAGCTTTTTACCTTCAGTTCCTGCAAGAGGGGACGTATTCACAGTAATGGTAATGGACATTGTTGGTGGATCGATTGGAGTAGCTTTAATAGGATCATTTACCTCAAGATCACAAATTGTGTCTGCAACATTTGCTTTTTCTAAACCAGCAACAACCACAATATCTCCAGCCTCACCGATTTCGATTGGCACCTTTTTTGTACCCTCATATCTAAAAATTTTAGTAAGTCTTCCTTCATCTACTTTTTCACCTTTTAGATTTATTGCTTTGATGGATTGATTAGCTTTTGCAGTTCCTTGAGCAATTCTTCCAACTAAGCTTCTTCCTAAAAAATTGTCTGCATAAAGAAGAGTAGACAACATTGCAAAGGGTTTTGTTTTATCAAGTTCAGCTGGTTTTACATGATCAATAATTTGATCTAATAAAGGATTTAAATTCTCTCTAGGACCATCAATTTCTTTATCAGCCCAACCAGATCTTCCACTCGCATATAAAACAGGAAAATCCAATTGTTCCTCATTTGCGTCTAAACTTACAAATAAATCAAAAGTTTCATCTAAAACTTCGTTAGCTCTCTGATCTGATTTGTCCAGTTTATTGATTACAACAATTGGTTTTAAACCTTGTTTCAGAGCTTTTGAAAGCACGAATTTTGTTTGAGGCATAACTCCTTCAGCAGAATCAATTAAGAGTAATGCACCATCTGCCATGCTTAAAACTCTCTCAACTTCTGCTGCAAAATCTCGGTGACCTGGTGTATCAATAATATTTATTCTCGAATCTTTCCAATTAATTGATGCAGGTTTTGCTAAAATTGTTATTCCTCTTTCTTTCTCAAGTTCACCTGAATCCATTAATCTTTCGTCAACAACTTCATTTTCCCTAAAAGAGCCACTTTGTTTCATCAGATTATCAATTAAGGTAGTCTTTCCGTGATCAACGTGCGCGATTATGGTGATGTTTCTTATATCTTTGCTCATAAATCCTGGCTCTTATACCTTAAAAATTTTTTTTGAAAACTTTAAAAAAACCAATAAATATTAGGATTTTGAACAAAATATGTTGTTATTTTGTTTTTTTTGCCTTTTCCCTTTTTAATCTTCTTTTTTCTTTGAGGGTAAATTTAGGTTTTTTATTAACACTTGAGTCTTTAAATGATTTCCCACTGTATCTTTTTGACATCGTATTATTTTAATATCTCCAAAAAAAAAGGCCATCAAAAGATGGCCTTTAAATTTTTTATATTTGAGGTTGGGTTACATTCGCAGAACATTCTCTCATACCTCGCATAATATCTTACTTTTTAAAAAACTTCATTGAACATTCATTGTGAACTTCATTGCAGATTTTTGTTTAGGGTAAAAAAAAAGGGCAGTAAAAACTGCCCTTTTTGAATTTTGATTTGGGTTGGAACGATTACATTCCCATTCCACCCATTCCTCCCATGCCACCCATGCCACCCATTCCTCCGGGCATTCCAGCAGGTGCTGCATCTTTTTCTTCAGGTTTGTCAGCTATCATAGCTTCGGTTGTCACCAATAATCCTGATATAGATGCTGCGTCTTGTAAAGCCGTTCTTACAACTTTCACAGGATCAATAATACCTTTAGCGAACATATCACAATACTCTTCGTTTTGTGCATCATATCCATGTGTCTTTTTATTTTGTTCTAAAAGTTTGCCAACAACTACTGATCCATCTACACCAGCATTTTTTGTAATTTGTCTAATAGGAGCCTCTAATGCTCTTCTTACCAAATCAACACCAGCTTTTTGATCTTCACCTTTAGCTTTAACTTTTTCAAGTTCTTGAGCAGCATACAATAATGCACAACCACCACCAGTTACGATACCTTCTTCAACAGCAGCTCTTGTCGCGTTTAAAGCATCTTCAACTCTATCTTTTCTTTCTTTAACTTCAACTTCTGTTGCACCACCAACTTTAATCACTGCAACACCACCAGCTAATTTTGCTAATCTCTCTTGTAGTTTTTCCTTGTCGTAGTCTGAAGTTGTTTCATCAATTTGTTGTTTGATTGAAGAACATCTAGCCTCTATATCTGATTTTTTACCTGAACCATTCACTATAGTGCTGTTATCTTTATCAACCTTAATTTTTTTACATGAACCAAGATCATCAAGTTTAACATTTTCAAGTTTAATTCCTAAGTCCTCAGAAATAACTGAACCACCAGTAAGAATTGCAATATCCTCAAGCATAGCTTTTCTTCTGTCACCAAATCCTGGTGCTTTCACAGCTACAACTTTTAAACCACCTCTTAATTTATTTACTACCAAAGTAGCTAATGCTTCACCCTCAACATCTTCAGAAATAATCATTAATGGCCTTCCAGCTTGAACAACTGCCTCTAAAAGAGGAACCATTGGTTGTAGATTTGTTAATTTTTTTTCGTGTAATAGAATAAAAGGATTTTCTAATTCAGTTGTCATCTTATCACTATTCGTAATAAAGTATGGAGACAAATATCCTCTATCAAACTGCATACCTTCAACAACATCTAATTCTGTTTCAATTCCTTTGTTTTCCTCAACCGTGATAACACCCTCGTTACCAACTTTTTGCATTGCTTTAGAAATCATAGTACCGATTTCTTTATCACCATTTGCAGAAATTGTTCCAACTTGAGCAATCTCATCACTATCTTTTACTTTTTTAGCTGAAGATACAAGATTTTGTTTAACTACATCCACCGCAGCATCAATTCCTCTTTTTACATCCATAGGGTTCATGCCAGCAGTAACATATTTTACACCTTCTTTTACGATAGCTTGTGCGAGAATAGTTGCTGTAGTTGTTCCATCACCAGCTTCATCATTCGTTTTGCTAGCAACTTCTTTAACCATTTGAGCGCCCATGTTTTCAAATTTATCTTCGAGATCAATTTCTTTAGCAACAGAAACACCATCTTTTGTAATTCTTGGAGCACCGTAAGATTTGTCCATAACCACATTTCTTCCTTTTGGTCCAAGTGTTACTTTAACTGTATCAGCCAGGATATTAACTCCTCTAATCATTGCTGCTCTTGCTTCTGCATCAAATTTTACTACTTTTGCCATTTTATTTTCTCCTTTAAATTAAATTATTTGCTTGAAATTCCCATAATGTCCGACTCTTTCATTATGCTGTATTCTTTGCCATCAATTTTAACTTCAGTTCCTGACCATTTGCCAAATAAAACTTTATCTC
Organism: Candidatus Pelagibacter sp. RS39; assembly: GCF_002101315.1. Lineage (NCBI taxonomy): Bacteria > Pseudomonadati > Pseudomonadota > Alphaproteobacteria > Candidatus Pelagibacterales > Candidatus Pelagibacteraceae > Candidatus Pelagibacter > Candidatus Pelagibacter sp. RS39. Next base: position 1,108,176 of record NZ_CP020777.1, on the reverse strand, counting down.
CAACTTTTACATCCATTGATATTGTTTTGCCGTCCTCAGTTTTTGCGCCACCACCAACTGCAACTACTTTGCCTTCTTGAGGTTTTTCCTGAGCTGTATCAGGTATGATTATTCCACCAGCAGTTTTTTCACTGCTATCTAAAACTTCTATTAAAACTCTATCGTGTAACGGTCTAAATTTCATAAATTCTCCTTATTAATATGGTCTTCATATAGAGATTGGCCTTACTATTTCAAGATATACTTAAAAATTAGTTAGTTAAAAAATAAAGGAATTTGAGGGTTTTATGGTTTATAGATTAATTTGATGACTAAAAATTTAGATAATGAAGGCCTAAGTTCTATCGCAGACAATTATCAGCTATTTTATATTGATTTATGGGGAGTGGTCCATAATGGGGTCACACTTCACCTTGAAGCAATAAAAGCTCTTAGAGAAATCAATAAAAAAAAAAAGAACTATATTTTACTCACAAATGCACCCAGACCTAACCATGCAGTTAAATCTTTTTTAGAAAAACTAGGCATGGAAAAAGAAATTAGAGACCATGTTTTTACCTCTGGTGAGGCAGCTCTCATTTATTTAAAGAAAAATTTGATTAATAAAAATTTTTTTCACGTTGGTCCACCAAGAGATTTTGATTTATTTAAAGAATTTAAAAAAATGAAATTAGATAATATAGAAAAAAGCGAATATATTTTATGCACTGGATTGTTTGATGATCATAATGAGGACTTAAATTTTTATAAAGATCTGTTTGAAAAAAATATAAAAAAAAAGATGATTTGTACAAATCCTGATCTAATTGTAGACAGAGGAAACACCAGAGAATTTTGTGCTGGTTCCGTTGCGATGGTTTTTGAAAAAATGGGTGGAGAAGTTGTTTACTTTGGAAAACCTTATCCTGAAGTTTATAATCAATCTATCGATAACAAAAATAAGAAAATTCTCTCCATAGGTGATAATTTAAATACTGACATAAAAGGAGCGAACCTTTTAAATTATGACTCTTTAATAATTTCAAATGGAATTCATAAGGATGAGATTAAAGAAAAAGGAATTGAAAAAGTTGCAAAATCTTACGAAGCAATTTGTAATTATATTCAATCAGAATTGAAATGGTAGAATCAAAGAAAATATATAAAAATTTTGATATCAATCCAAGATACAAAAACTCAATTATATTGATTGGCAACTTTGATGGAGTTCACAAAGGACATCAAAAATTATTCTCATTAGCTAAGAAATATAAAAAAAAATATTCCTCAAAAATTGGTGTGTTGACTTTTGAACCAATGCCCAAAATGTTTTTTAATAAGAATTTAGATAATTTTAGAATTTCTAATTTGCAGCAAAAAATTGATAATCTCAAAAATCTTAATGTGGATTTTTTGATAATAAAAAAGTTTGATCGAAAATTCTCAAAAATAAAATCTATAACGTTCATTAAAGAAATATTAGGTAAAAAGTTAAAACCAAAATTCATTTTTGTAAGCAATAATTTTAGATTTGGAAATAAAAGAGAAGGTAACGTTAGACAGTTAATTAATTTTGAGAGAATATGTGGTTATAAGGTAGTTAAACCACAACCATTGTTAACCAATAAGAAAATAGCATCTTCATCGCTGGTTAGAAAACTTTTACAAAAAGGAAAATTAGAGAAAGCCAATAAAATTCTAAATAGAAATTGGTCAATTGTTGGAAAGGTTCAAAAAGGAAGACAGCTAGGAAAAAAAATTGGTTTCCCAACAGCAAACATTGATATCAAAGACTATATTTTAGCCTGCCCAGGTGTATATGCAGTAAAAGCAAAAAGATATGGCAAAAACAATTACTTAAAAGGGATTGCAAATTTAGGCTATCGACCAACATTTAATGGAAAAAAAATATTATTGGAAGTTCATTTATTTAATTTTTCTGGAAATCTTTATAATAAGTATTTAACAGTAGAATTTAAAAAATTTATTAGAAAAGAAAAAAAATTTAAAAATGTCGACCAACTTAGAAAACAAATTAAAACTGACTTATTAATAGCAAAAAAATAAAATGAGCAAATCTCAAATAAATCTTCCTAAAACCGCTTTTTCAATGAAAGCAAATTTGCCAACACGAGAACCTGAAATTTTGAAACTCTGGCAAAACATAAATCTTTATGATGAATTAAGAAAATCGAGAAAAGGAGAAGAAAAATTTGTCCTTCACGATGGTCCTCCATATGCGAATGGTAATATACATATGGGGACAGCTTTAAATAAAATTTTAAAAGATATAATTGTGAGATTTCATCAAATGGATGGAAAAGATTCTGTTTACGTTCCAGGGTGGGATTGTCATGGATTGCCAATAGAATGGAAAATCGAGGAACAATACAAAAAAAATAAAAAAAATAAAAATGAAGTTCCAATCGTTGAGTTTAGAAAAGAATGCAGAGCCTTTGCAGAAAAATGGATAGATGTTCATAAAGATCAATTTAAAAGGTTAGGAGTTGTAGGAGATTGGGATAATTATTACTCCACAATGAGTTTTGATGCTGAAGCTCAAATAGTAAGAGAACTAGGTAAATTTTTAAAAGAAGGAAGTTTGTATAGAGGATTTAAACCTGTTTTGTGGTCTACTGTTGAAAAAACAGCTTTAGCAGATGCAGAAGTTGAGTACCAAGATCATAGGTCAGATACTATCTATGCATCTTTTCCAATTAAATCATCAAATATTAAAGAATTAAATGATAGTGAAATAGTAATTTGGACAACTACCCCTTGGACTATTCCAGCTAACAAAGCCTTGGCTTATAATGAGAGCCTAGATTATTTATTAATTGAAGTAAATGACGATGGAGACTTTAAAAATAAAAAAATTGTTATTGCAGATGCATTAATTGATACAGTTGTAAAAGATACCAAAATTCAAAGTTTCAAAAAATTAAAAAATTTTAAAGGTAAAGATTTAAAAGGAACAATTTGTAATCATCCTTTTTTAAAACTTGGTTATGAATATGACATACCTATGCTGGAAGCACGTTTTGTTACTACAGAACAAGGTACTGGAATTGTTCATTGCGCGCCAAGTCATGGTCCTGATGATTTTAATTTGTGTATGAATAATGGAATTAAAGCAATTGAAACAGTTGATGGCGATGGAAGATATACAAAAAATGTAGCACTTTTTGAAGGGATGCATATTTTTAAATCTAATTCGATTGTGATTGAAAAATTAAAAGATCAAAAAAAATTATTATCGAGCGGTGAACTTGTTCACTCTTATCCTCATTCATGGAGGTCCAAAGCACCATTAGTTCACAGAGCAACTCCTCAATGGTTTATTTCTATGGATAGTCATAAACTCAGAAATAAAGCTTTAAAAGCAATTGATGAAACAACTTTCTATCCTAGCAAAGGAAAAGAAAGATTAAAATCGATGATTGAAACAAGACCCGACTGGTGTGTTTCAAGACAAAGAGTATGGGGAGTTCCATTACCTATTTTTATTAACAAGAAGACAGGTGAAATTTTGGTTGATGATGAAGTCTTTGAAAATATTGCGAAAATTTATGAAAAAGAGGGATCTGATTGTTGGTTTTCAGACAACCCACAAAAATTTCTCGGAAAAAAATATAAAGCTGAAGATTTTGAAAAGTTAAGTGATATCGTAGAGGTTTGGTTTGATAGTGGATCTACACACTCATTTGTATTAGAGAAAAGAAAAGATTTAAAGTGGCCTGCATCTATGTATCTCGAGGGCTCTGATCAACACAGGGGATGGTTTCATTCGTCTCTTTTAGAGTCTTGCGGAACTAGAGATCGTGCACCTTTTGAGTCTATTCTGTCTCATGGTTTTGTAGTTGATGGCAAAGGTTTAAAAATGTCAAAATCCTTAGGAAATGTAATTGCGCCTGAAGACATTCTCAAAAAATATGGAGCTGATATACTTAGAATTTGGGTCGCTTCCTCAAATTATGCTGAGGATCTTCGAATAGACTATTCAATATTAGATCAGCATGCTGAGTCTTATAGAAAAATAAGAAATACATTTAGATATTTGCTTGGAAATCTTAATGATAATTTTGAACAAATAGATTTAGAAAAAATTAAAATTGAGAATTTACCTGAATTAGAACAATTTATGCTTCATAAAATTTACAATTTAAATTCTAAATTTAACAAGTATTTCAAAGATTATGATTTCCATAATTTGTATAAAGAATTATTGAATTTTTGTACTGTAGATCTATCTGCCTTTTATTTTGATATAAGAAAAGATACTTTGTACTGTGATCCATTAAATTCTGAAAAAAGAAAATCTACTCTTATATTGCTAAATGTTATTCTTAACTCTTTACTAAGATGGTTTGCGCCAATATTATCTTTCACAACTGAGGAAATTTATCAACTTATTTCAAAAAATAAAAAAAGTATTCATCTCGAGAAATTTTTGAATTTCCCCGAAAAATTTGATAACTCGAACTTAAATTCTAAATGGGAACAATTAATCAAAATAAGAGATATTTGTAACCTTAGTATTGAGCAAAAACGAGCAAGCAAAGATATAGGATCTAGTTTAGAAGCTGCGTTAATCGTAAAATTGAATAACGAAAACCAGAAATTTTTAAAAAATATTGATCTATCAGAACTTTGTATAACTTCTTCAGTCAAAATTGAGAATGGTGATACTAATGAAATAATTGTGGAAACAAGTAAAGCAACAGGTGAAAAATGTCCAATATGTTGGAAAATCAGAAGTGCACCATGTGAAAGACCAAATTGCAAATAAAATGTTAAAAAAACATTTAGTAGATTTTTCTATAATTATTTTTATTTTTTTAATTGATCGAATTAGTAAATTATTGATCATTAGTTCTCCAGAAACTTATGAACAATATGGCATTAGTGTTACATCTTTTTTAAATTTTAATTTGATTTGGAACGAAGGTATTGCTTTTGGTTTATTTTCTTTTGATGAAAAACTATATTATAATTTTCTAACAATCTTTATTTGCCTAATAACCGTCATCATTATTTGGCTAATGTTTAGATCTAGTGGATTTGAAAAATTAAGTTATATGATGATTATAGGTGGTTCTCTCGGAAATATTTTTGACAGAATATTTTACTCTGCGGTGCCAGATTTTATAGATATACATATTAACAATTTTCATTGGTTTATATTTAATGTTGCTGATATATTTATCACTATTGGCATAATTTTTTTAATATGTTTTGAAATCTTTGGTAAAAAAATTTAAATGAGATTTATTTATAATACTTTCCTAATCTTGGCATTATCCTCATTTTTATTTTCTTGTGGAGGTTTCAAACTACAAAAGAAGGCTACTTCAGGTGAGGAATTTTTAATAGAAAAAAAAGATCCTTTGGTTTTACCACCAGACTTTTCTAAATTACCAAAACCTAATGAGCAACCCGAAACTACAGATAAAGATATTAATATAAAATCTGTGTTTGATGGAAATCAAAATAGTGCAGAGGAGGATAATAATCAGAATTCATCAAAATCTAATATTAAAAAAAGTATTTCAGAAAAAATCCAAAAACAATAATGTCAACCAAAAATCTTATTTTTGAAAATTTTATAAATAAAAAAGTAAATTCAAAATTAAAAAAATTTTTAAAAGATTTAATTTCCTCGAAAAGTGAAGTTATAAATTCTTTATCAAAAAACTACAAATACAGCTATACAAAAAAATCTATTAAAAAATATAAAAAATATAAAGATATTAGAGTTTTTGGTATGGGAGGATCCTCTTTAGGAACAATGGCAATTTATGATTTTTTAAAACATAAAATAAATAAAAATTTTTATTTTCTTGAAAATCTAAATCAAAAAAAAATATTTCCAAAAAAAAATTATCTTAATTTAGTAATCTCAAAATCTGGAAATACGTTAGAGACAATTGTTAACTCTAATTTATATATTAAAAAAAATGATAAGAATATTTTAGTTTCAGATAAAAAAGATAGTATTTTAAGAGAAATAAGTATGAAGCTAAGAGCGGATATTATTGATCATAATAACTTTATTGGTGGAAGATATTCAGTTTTATCAGAGGTTGGCATGTTACCAGCAGAGTTAATGGGGTTGGACACTATGAAATTTAAAAAACTTAATAATTTAGTGGCCAATAAGAAATTTTTAAATTCAATCATAATTAATGTTTCAAATATTTTAGAGTTAGTTAAAAGAAAAAAATTTAATTCAGTAATCCTCAGTTATGATGAAACTGCAGATAATTTTTTAAAATGGTATCAACAATTAGTAGCCGAAAGTTTAGGAAAAAAAAAAAATGGCATTTTTCCAATAATATCAAATATGCCTAAAGATAATCATAGTTTAATGCAGTTATATTTGGATGGTAATAAAAACAATTTTTACACATTTTTTTATACGAAGGATCGAAATTACCCAAAATTAAATCAAGATATGATTCCTGGTTCTTTAAAATTTTTAAAAAGAAAGGATCTAGGTGATATCCTTTACTCCAAAATCCTAGCAACAAAAAAAGTTTTCCAAAAAAAAAATATACCATTTAGAAGTTTTTTTATAAAATCTAAAAATGAAGAAGTGCTAGGTGAATTATTTACATATTTTATTTTAGAAACAATTCTTCTAGCTAGGGCTTTGAAAATAAACCCTTACGATCAACCAGCTGTTGAACTTATTAAAATAGAAACAAAAAAACTTTTAAAAAGATCTTAATTAGCAAAATATACCTTGGAGACACCATAAGTTCGAGTATCGAGAATATTAATTTTTTCAGTTATTACTATTTTATCTTTTTTATGTCTGTGAATAATTAAAATACCGTCTTTCTTAAGAAGTTTTCTAAAAATAATCTTTTCAATTAACATATTAATTTTTATTTCTTTGTAAGGAGGATCAATAAAAATTATATCAAATTTTTTATCTATTTTTTTTTCAGAGTCAAAATATTCAAAACAATTATCCTTCAAAATTTTAAATTTTTTTTCATTTTTGAAAAGAAGAAGATTTTTTTCTAATACTTTAATTGCTTCAAAATAATTCTCAAAAAAACATACATATTTAGATTCTCTTGATAAACATTCGATTCCAAAAGACCCAGAGCCGGAAAATAAATCTAAAACTGTAGAATTTTTTAAATTTACATTCATTTTTTTTGAATGTTCTAGAAGATTGAAAATTGACTCTTTCACTAAATCTTTTAAAGGTCTAGTGTTTTTATCCTTAGGTAATAATAACTTTTTTCCTTTAAATCTCCCAGAAATTATTCTCATTACGATATAATCTTATAACCAATATCTTTTCTAAAATATCCATTTTGCCAATTTAATTTATTAATTAAACTTATGGCTTTATCTCTACCAATTTTTAAATTATCAGATTTAATTACAAAATTTAACACTCTCCCACCATTAGAGTATATTTTTGAATTATTTACTTTAGTCCCCGCATGAAAAATGTATTCATTATCTTGAAGCTTAATTTCTTTAAGGCCTTTTATTTCTGAATTATTTTTAAATTCATCTGGATATCCTTTTGAAGCTAAAACAACGCAAATGCTTTTATCTTCAAACCATTCTAAATTTATATTTTTTAAATCCTCATTTACAGTGGCAACCACAATGTCTAAAAAATCGGTTTTGAGTCTTGGAAGTATTGTTTGACATTCAGGATCACCCATTCTTACATTATATTCAATTAAAAAAGGCTCTTCATCTACAATCATTAATCCCGCATATAGAAAACCTCTAAATTTGTTTTTTATCTCTTTTAAACCTTTTAATGTTGGTTCGATTATTTTTTCTATTATCTTTTTTTCCAGTTTTTCACTTTCCAATCGAGAAGGTGAATAGGCCCCCATTCCTCCCGTGTTTTTACCCTTATCTCCTTCCAAAGCTCGCTTGTGATCTTGTGCTGTTCCAAATATTTTATAACTGATACCGTCAGAAATTATAAAGAAACTCATTTCTTCGCCTTTTAAAAATTCCTCAATTAAAATTTGTTTTGCTTCTCCAAATTTTCCATTGAAAATTTCTTCAACTGCTTTTTTTGACTGATCATGAGTTTCACAAATATAGACGCCCTTACCCGCTGCTAAACCATCAGCCTTTACAACTATAGGAAATTTACACTCACTTAAGAATGAAAGACTGTCTTGAATGGTATTAAAGACACCAAATTTTGCAGTGGGGATATTATATTTTTTACATAAATTTTTTGTGAAAATCTTTGAACCTTCAAGCTGTGAAGAAACACGATCTGGACCAAAGACTTTAATTTTATTTTGTTCCAAGAAGTCGACTATTCCATCTACCAGAGGTTTTTCAGGACCTACTATTATTATGTCTATACCTAGTTCTTCTATAACTCTTTTTAATTCCTCAAAATTATTCAGATCAATCTCAATATTTTCAGCAATAAAGCTAGTACCCGCATTTCCTGGAAAACAGTAAATTTTGTCAATATTTTTTGATTTTTTTAAAGATATACATATGGCATGCTCCCTTCCACCGCTTCCTATTACTCCAACTTTCATATAATTATATATAAACTATAAATCATGAAAAAATTAGCTAAATTAAAATATTTACCAAATAATTTCAAAATAATTGAGAATGGTGACCATGTTCTATGTGCAGTTTCAGGTAAAAAAATTTCTTTGGATAATTTAAACTATTGGAATGTGGAAACTCAAGAGGCCTATTTTTCGTATAAGGAAGCTCATCAAAAAAGAGAATCAGAAAACTAAATCATTATATTTTCCATCTATTATGTGTCCAAATCCATTGTTTTGGGTTTGCGATAATCATTTTTTCTAAAATTTTATTTAGTTCCAGTGTAATTTTTTCAACAGAGTCACTTTTAGAAAATTGAATATTATCAAAAATTTTAATTTTAAAATTATCATCTGTTAATCTTTCAATACTAATAGGAACTACTTCAGCATTAAATTTTTTGATAAACTGAGCTGGTATTGTAGTCGTGAGAGCCTCTTGACCAAAAAAATCACATTTTATTCCTTCAGAAACTCTTTGATCAATCATTAAAGCAATAGACGTCCCATTTTTGAATTCTCTTAGTAACTGCTTTGTACCAGAAATTCCTTTTTGAATTTGTTTTTTGCAAATATAATTTTTTCTTATATTTTCCATTAGTGGATTTAGAAATTTATTATTCAAAGGTCTATAAATTGCAGCTAAATCAACACCAGACTTTTCAATATGCATTGCCATTAATTCAAAATTATCAAAATGTCCTGATATAAAGATTACCGGAGTATTTTTTTGCTTAATTTTTTCTAAGATTTTTTGATTTTCTATAATAATTTTTTTTGAAAATTTAGGAGATTGCCTGAAATTTTTTATAAAAATATATTCAGCAAAGATTTTACCATAAGTAGCCCACATATCGTTTACAATTTTATCTTTTCCATTTTCATCTAATTCAGGAAAAGCTATATTTAAGTTAGCATGAGAAATTTTTTTTGATCTAAAATGAGGGCCAATTGTTTTGAAAATAAAACTTGAAAAAGATTTCGATAGTTTCAATCTTAAAATCTTAAATAATAAAAATAAAAAAATAATTAAAATAAACTGTATAAAATATTTAATTAATTTCATTTATTTTGGTTTTTAAAAATTGAACAAGCTTAGTTTCATCCTTAATTTGGATATTTATTTCTAAAAAATTAATTTTTTCTTTAAAATTTTGAGGAATTCTTTTGAAATCTTTTTCAGTTGTAATGATTTCAGCATTATTGGAATTTGCTTTATTTATGATTTCTGAAATATCTTTATCTTGATAATTATAATGATCTGGAAAAGTAATCTCCTCAATTATTTTAAATTGATTTTTAAGAAGTAACTTTTTGAAACTATCAGGATTTCCAATTCCTGAAAAAATAATATAATTTTTATCAATATCGAATTGATTAATATTCTTTATATCAATATTTGTTTCAAAAATTTCAATATTTGGATTTATATTTCTGATTTTATTAAAAATATAATCTAAATTTGAGTTTTCATTAACTGTTTTTAAAAATATTCCATGATAGTTTTTTATAGTATCTATTTTTTCTCTTAATGGTCCAGAAGGTATTAAATGACCGTTTCCAATCCATTTCTCACTATCAAAACAAGCAAACTTTATATCATAATCGATCCACTTTTCTTGAAGTCCATCATCAAAAATTATCATATCAAATTTCATCTCAATAGCTTTTTTAACTATTTTTTTTCTGTCAGTTAGTGAGATGAAATTTGAATTATCTTTAAGAAGTTTTTGTTCGTCCATTTGATTATTATAAAATTTTTTTGCAGTTACCGGATTAATATTCATTTTCTTTAAAAGATTATATAGAAGTAATGAAGTTGGAGTTTTTCCAGTACCTCCAACATATAAGTTTCCAACACATAGAGTTTTTATTTCAGTGAATTTTTTCTTTGGTATAAGATTTGAGATAATATTATTGATTTCAATAAATATTGTAAAAGGATAAAGCAAATACGCAAAAAAATTTGGTTTTTTAAAATCCCAAAATTTTGGTTTTTTTAAAATCATTTATTAATTTCTTTAAAGGTTTTATTTAAAATATCTATTCCTATCAAATGTAAATCCTTAATTATTTTTTTTGAGTTATTTTTGGAATTAAAATATTTGATGATATAGTTAATTAGTTGATCTTGATTAGTTATTTTTCTTGATAAATTTTTTTTATTAAGAAATCTATAAATTTCTTTAAAATTTGAAATATTTGGACCATGCAAAACTTTACAACCATATCTAGTTGCTTCTAATGGGTTTTGACCACCATGTTTAATTAACGATCCTCCTAGAAAAATATTTTTACAAACTTTGTAGAACAATTTTGTTTTTCCATAAGAATTTACTAGATAAATATCTGTATTAGGGTCAATTTTCTTTTTAGGTTCGTCTAAATGAACTTTTAAATTTAAGTTATTGAGTTCTGTCTTAATTGCATTAATTCTGTTAATGTGCCTTGGAATAATTATTGTTAACAAGTTTTTGAATTTTTTTTTCAACTTTATGTGTGCTATTCCACAAAACTTTTCTTCATTATAGTGAGTGCTGGACGCACACCATGTTTTCCTTGAGTTAATTAAATTCACCAGGTCTTTATTTAGGTTTGTTTTTTCATTTCCAGATTGACTAAATTTTAGATTACCTATTATTTTTATATTTTTTGCCCCCAGTTTTTTCAAATATTTTTTTGTTTCAATATTTGATGAAAGACATAAATTAAATTTACTAAAGATTGATTTTGCAAAGGAAGAAAAAACTTTCCATCGAATAAATGATTTTTTTGTGATTCGTCCGTTAAGAAGAAATATTGGTGTACTTCTTTTGTATAAGTTATTTATAGTAATTGGCCAAATTTCAGAGTCTATAAAAAAAGCCTTTGCAGGTTTCCAATAATTTAAAAACCTTTTGGAAATAAAATTACAATCAATAGGAAAAAATTGATGTATTGTTTTTTTTAATTTTAAATTTTTAATTATAAACGATGAGCTTACAGTATTAGACGTAATTAATATCTGTTTAATTTCCTTATTTTTTTCAAATCTCTCTATTAATGGAATAACACTTTGGATCTCACCCACGCTGGCTCCATGAAACCAAATTAACTTCCCTTTATTTCTTTTTTTTGAAAAAAAACCTATTTTTTCCTTAAATCTTAATAAGTCTTCCTTACCCTTAAATATTCGAAAAATGATTATTAATGGAGAAAAAAAAAATACTAAATTTATTAAGATTTTATAAATAAAAAACATTAAGATTTTAATTGCTTATCATAAAAATTTTTATAAATAGATGAAGTATTTAATAGTTCATTATGATTTCCCTCTGCAACTACGCTTCCTGAGTCAATTACGTAAATTTTGTCTGAATTTAGAATTGTAGATAATCTATGGGCTATAACAATTGTCGTTTTATTTTTTGTAAGGTAATTAATTGCTTTTTGAATTTTATCCTCTGTTTCTGCGTCTAAAGAAGAGGTGGCTTCATCTAATAGAATTATTTTACTTTTTTTAAGTATTGCTCTTGCAATCGATAATCTTTGTTTTTCTCCACCAGATAATTTAACACCATTTTCACCTATCACAGTGTCATATCCATTTGGCATACTTTTTACAAAATCTTCACAATTAGATAATTTTGCAGCTTCAATGATTTCTTCATCTGAAGCTGTAAGTCTAGAATACTTTATATTATTTTTAATAGTATCATCGAATAAAGATATATCCTGACTTACTAATGAAATATTTTCTCTTAAAGATGAGAGTGAGTGTTCATCAATCGGTTGATTATCTATATAAATTTTTCCACTTAATGGTTCATAAAATCTTGGGATAAAATTTAAAATAGTAGACTTTCCTGCACCACTATGACCAACTAGCGCAGTCATTTGATCACTTTTAAATTCTAAATTCACTTTATTTAAAACATTTTTTAAACTTTCAGAATACTTAAAACTAACGTCTTTAAAGTTTACGTTCCCTTGATCGATTTTAAGGTGTTTATCAGAATTTTTGTCGCTATTATCCTCGTCAATAATTGGCAACAATCTTTTGGCAGCTGATAAACCTTGATGAATACCCATGTTCAAAGTCGCTAATGTTCTCACAGGCTGGTAAGCCAACATCATAGCTGCCAAAAATGAAAAAAAATTATTCAATTCTAGTTCACCTTTTATTATCAAACTACCTGAATAATAAATTAATCCTCCAATCATTAAGCCAGTTAGAGTTTCCATTATTGGTGTTGCTCTAGTCATAACAGTCTGGATTTTAACTACTTTATCTTTAAAGGTGTTTATAATTTTAGTTAACCTTTTATTTTCATATTCCTCTGTTTGAAAAATTTTAATAACTTTATGATTTTTGATAATTTCAATAAAAAATGAACTTAAAAAACCAGAGACTTCTTGAGATTCTGTAGTTACTTTGCCAATTCTTTTGCCCAAAGACTTTGCAGCAATGGATGCAAGAGGTATCATTATTATTGCGAATATTGCTAGCTTCCAATTTTGATAAAACATCACACCTATTAAACCAATCAATGTCAAACTATCTTTCGAGAATAATAAAATTGTGTCTGTTACAAGTTTCATAACCATACCCGCGTCGTAACTGATGTGTGAAAGAAATTTCCCTGTATGTTTTTTGTTCATTTTTTCAACATTTGATTTTAAAATTGATTGCATAATTTGTAATTGAAGAACTTTTTGAACTTCACCGCCTACTTGAATGAGTAATGTTTTTGCCAAATAAAGAGAAGTGCCTTTAACAGCAAATGTAATCAAAATAATAATAGGAATTATTAACATCAGCTTTTGATTTTTTTCAATAAAAATTTTTTCTATAGCTGGATCAAGCAGGTAAGCAATCATTGCAGTACTACCCGCAACTAATATTGAAAAGAAAATAGAAAGAAAAATTTTTGTTAGGTGTTTTTTTGTATATCTTCTATAAAGATCTAATAAAATTTCTAAATTAGTCATTTAATTTAATCTACCAATAAGAATACAAATTAATATTAATAATCCTAAAAAGTTATTACTTTTAAATATTTTTAGACATTTTTCTTTATCTTCTTTATTGAAACTCATAATTTGAATAACTAATAGATGAAATAAAACTGCCATAGTTCCTAAAAAAAAATAATAATTAAAATTTAATTTGATACCAGTAACAACAAAAAGTAAGGTGAAAATGAAATAACATATAGATAAAAATATTTTTGGATTTTGTTTAAACTTAATTGATGTTGATTTAACTCCTATAATTTCGTCATCTTCAATATCTTGAAACCCATAGATAGTGTCGTAACCCAATGTCCAAAATATGGCGCCAAGATAAAATATTATTGGAATAAGACTTATTTCCTCATTAATAGATGTCCATCCAAGTAATAATCCATAATTAAAAGTTATGCCTAAGAACAGTTGAGGCCAATAAGTAAATCTTTTCATCAATGGATAGGTGAAGGCCAGAGGCATAGATGCCAAAGCAATTGCTATAGTAAAAAAATTAAAGTTAATTAAAACTAAAAAAGCAAGTGAGCACAGAATTCCTGAATATAGTAAAGCAAGTTTAATTGATATTTTTCCTGAAGCTATTGGTCTATCTTTAGTTCTAAATACTTTTTTATCATATTTTCTATCAAGAATATCATTTACTATACATCCAGCAGACCTCATTAGAACCGAGCCTAAAAAAAATAGTAATAAATAAAAAAAATAAATTTTAAAGTCAGATGAAAAATCATACGCTATTGTAAGCCCCCATGCACATGGCCAAAATAACAGCATGTATCCAATCGGTTTTTTTAGTCTGGTAAGTTCTACAAAAAGATTTAATTGGTTCATAAGATTTTACTTGTAAATAACAAAGGCAAGATTGATAATCAAACTGATTCGTATGAATATTGATTATACTGTGACAGCTTTGATGTTTCCAGCAATCCCATTGTTGATGTCAGTTTATAGTAATAGATTCCATTCATTAAGCATTCTTATAAGACAGCTTCATGATGAACATGTTTATGAAAAGCATATCCCTCCTGAATGGAAAAAACAGTTTATAAATTTAAGTGGAAGAATTACACTTTTGAGATGGACTATTTTGTTTGCTGCCTTTGGCTTCTTATTTAACATGTTAACTGTTTTTGCTCTCTACCTAGATGAAGTTTTTTTAGCTCGGATAATTTTTGGCTCTTGTTGTTTATCTATGATTATTTCAATACTATTTTTTATTCGAGAAATTCACATTTCTACGAACGCTCTAAGGCTTCATATGTCTGATATGGATGTAAATTTAGATTAAGGAATTATTACCGCAGGACCTGTTAGTAATCTTGCTTCTAAATCCTTATGTGCTTGAGCAGCATCCTTAAGTGAGTATTTTTTTGAAATTTCAACATTGAACTTTTTTGACAAGATTGCGTCAAAAACTTTTTTAGCTGACTCTACAAGCTCTTCTCTTTTAACAGTATAGTGAGCAATAGATGGTCTAGTAAAAAATAGTCCCTTCGCATTTATATCTTTTTTGACATCAATCGTATCAACATAACCTGATGCATTTCCAAACGCTACCATCATCCCTCTAATTTTTAATGTTTCAATTGACCCTTTATATGTTTTGATACCTACCCCATCGTAGACTACATCAATTCCATTTTTACCAACAATTTTTTCAACTTCTTCAACAAAATTTTTTTCAGAATAATTGATTACGTGATGACAACCATTCTTTTTGGCTATTTCCTCCTTAGCTTTTGAGCCAACAGTTCCAATTACCTCAGCACCTAAAGCATTAGCCCATGAACATAAAATCTGACCAAGTCCACCTGCAGCTGCATGGTATAAAACTTTATCCCCTTTTTTTAGTGGATAAGCTCTATGCAATAGATACTCCGCAGTAATTCCTTTTAATGTAATACAAGATGCTACTTCATCAGAAACTCCATCAGGGACAGAAACTAATTTTTCTTCAGGCATTATTTGTTTTTCTGAGTATGCTCCAATAGGCATTGATGCATGAGTAACTCTATCGCCAACTTTAAATAATTTTACCTCAGAGCCAATTTCTTCAATTACTCCACAAGCTTCAAGTCCAATACCACTTGGTAGAGGGATAGGATAAAGGCCTGTTCGATGATATACATCTATAAAATTAAGACCAATTGATAAATTTTTAATCAAAACCTCTTTTGGCCCAGGCTTTCCTAATTCAAAATCTTTAACAACCAAAACTTCTGGTCCACCAAATTTATCTATTTGAACTGATTTCATTATTTATTTTACAAATGTACCATTATGATAATCTTGAACAGCTTGCAAGATCTCTGCTTTAGTGTTCATTACAAATGGTCCACCTCTAGCTATTTCTTCATTGATAGGTTTACCTGAAATAACTAAGAATTTTGCATCAGTTTGTGCTCTAACTTTTAAATCCTTTCCTTTAGATAGTAAGATCAAAGTACTATCCTTAACTTTTTCATGTTTTTTTTCACCAATTTTGATTTCACCTTTTATAAGATAGATAAATGTATTGTGCGTAGCGGGAAGGCTAAATTTAAAATCTTTGTTTTTATCTAATTCAACATCGAAATAAACAGGTTCAACATTATGCTTTTTAACTGGACCTTCAGCTTTTTCAAATTTACCTGCAATAACTTTTACTCTCTTATCATCATCTTCGTGAACGTTCATTTTATCTGCATCAATATAAATGTATTCTGGTTTACTCATTTTTAATTTTGCTGGCATATTTATCCATAATTGAAATCCATGAAGTTTACCCTCTTTCATAGCAGGCATTTCAGAATGAATAATTCCACTTCCTGTTTTCATCCATTGAACATCACCAGCAGTCATTCTACCTTTTCCACCAGTGCTATCTTCATGCTCAAAGTCACCAGCAAGCATATAAGTAACTGTTTCAATTCCTCTATGTGGGTGTGGAGGAAATCCAGCGATATAATCTTCACTATTTTCTGAACCAAATTCGTCTAACATTAAAAATGGATCAAAATAATTTGGTTCAACACCAATACTTCTTTTTAATTTAACTCCAGCTCCATCTGATGCTGGAATGGGGTCGATGATTTTATCTACTTCAATTGTCATATGGTTTCTAGAGTAATTGTTAAATTTAAATTTTCAATGTTACTTTTTGTTATGCGAACCGTCACAAAAGGGTTGATTATTAGTTTGTTTGCAAGCGCAAAAAAACATTTTTTTTGTCGACTCAGCTTTATATACAAATGGATTAAATTCAGTTCCTTTATGTGAGCCGTCACAAAAAGGTTGTTTTGAACTTTTGCCACAACTGCACCAATAATAAGATTTTCCTTCTTCGACATCTACTGCAATTGCTCCATCGCCCGCTCTCTGACCTTTAGTCATGTTCCCCACTTTCTAATTAATTTGTTTGATTCTTATTTAAAGGTTTGGTAAAAATAGTCAATTACACTTTAAAAACATACTGGTATATAAAATCATACTATGAGTAAAATTGCTGATTGTCCCGCTGAAAGAGCCACCTATTTTTTTGGTGGCAAATGGAAGATAAGAATACTTTTTAATCTTTTTAATAAAAAAAAAGTTAGGTTTGGAGAATTAAAAAGAACTCTTTCCAAAGTAACTCAACAAATGCTTTCAAAACAACTAAAGGAATTAGAACAAGATGGCTTGGTAAATCGCGAAGTAAAAAGTGTAATGCCTCCAAAGGTTGAATATTCTTTGACAACATTTGGTTTATCATTAATTCCAATTTTAAAATCACTTTCAAATTGGAATAATAAAAATTCAAGAAATATAAATCTCAATTTGAATAAAAATTTTGACGAGAATAGAATATGAGTCCACGAGCTCAAGCAATTCTCGATTTTTGGTTCATAGAGACGCCATCAGAAAAACGTTTTAAGAAAGATGAGAAATTTGATCAATTAATTAGAGAAAAATTTTTAAATGATTATGAAAAAGCAAGTCTAAACGAGTATGATGACTGGCAAGACACAGCGATGGGAAGTCTTGCATTAGTTATCTTATTTGATCAATTTTCGAGAAACATGTTTAGAGATCACAAAAGAGCTTTTGAGCAAGATTCAAAAACTCGATTAATTGTTCACTATGCTATTAAATCGAATTATTTAGATGGAATGGATCAGAGCCAAAGGTTTTTTATGTTGCTTCCATTAATACATAGTGAGGAAATGTTTGACCATGAAATGGCGTATCATTTTTTAGAACTTTATTTAAAAGAACATCCTGGTCTAGCTGATATTAAAAAGTTTTGGAAAGACCATACTAATGCAATCAAAAAATTTAATAGATATCCTCATAGAAATAAAATTTTAGGAAGAGAGTCCACAAAAGCAGAAATCGAATTTCTAAAAGGACCCAATTCTTCTTGGTGATTAGATTAAGTTAAGAAGTTCACTTAAATTTTTGATTTGATTTTGAGGTTCATAATCAAGTTTATCAAAAATATTATTATTACGGTTTACCCAAATAGAATGATAACCATAATTTCCTCCTCCTGAAACATCCCATGTGTTTGCACTTAAGAAAGCAACTTCATTACTTTTAATTTTGTATTTTTTTATAGGCAAGTCATAAACTTTCGAGTCTGGTTTATAAATTCCAACTTCTTCTATTGAAAATATATCATCGAACAATTTATCTAAATTATTACTTTCAACTAACTCTTTTAAAAGAGATGGAGTTCCATTTGAAAGTATAGCTAATTTAAAATTCTTTTCTTTTAATTTTTTAAGAGTTTCTGGAACCTCCTTAAAAGGTGAAAGAACTTTATACAAATTCAGTAATTCATTTTTCATTGAAGCATCTATATTAAAGGTCTTCATTGATTTATCTAAGCTGTCTTCAGTAATTTGCCAAAAGTCTTTATGTCTTTTCATTAAACTTCTAAGCCAAGTGTATTCTAGTTGAGTAGTTCTCCAAAAGTTTGCAAAACCCTCCCATTTATCTCCAATTTTATCTTTACATTTTTCAGCAGCTGAATTGACATCAAACAGTGTGCCATAAGCATCAAAAATTATTGCTTTAATATTTTGCATAAATTAACTTAACACAAATGAGTAATATTAGATTATTTTTTTCAGACACTTTATCAGCAAACATGATTGATAAACTTGATAAGGATCAATCACATTATTTAAGCAAAGTAATGAGAGTAAAAGAAAATCAGGTTTTCTCATTATTCAATAAAGAGGGAGAGTGGGAGGCAAAAATTTTAGGAATATCCAAAAATATTGTTGAATTTAAAATAATAAAACAACTAAGACAAAAAGAGATAACAAAAGAATTATGGTTAGCGTTTTCTCCTATCAAATCAAACTATCAGAATTTTATGCTGCAAAAAGCAACAGAGCTTGGAGTTACAAAATTTTTACCAATTATATTTGATAGAACAGTGGTAAGAAAAATTAACAAAGATCGCTTAGAAAAAATTGTAATTGAAGCTAGTGAACAATCAAATCGTATTAATGTACCAAATATTGAAGATGCTCAAGATTTAAATAGTTTTTTAAAAAAAAATTACATGGATCTAATTTTTACAGATTTAAATTCAAATATTAATAAGGTTGATAAATCAAAATTTACAGATAAACCTGTTTGTATAATCATAGGTCCAGAGGGTGATTTTTCAGAGACCGAAAGAGAGAAGATTCTCTCTTTTAAGGGCGTTCAACCGATTAAAATTAATGAGAATATTTTAAGGTCAGAAACCGCAGTCATATCTGCAATTTCGATCGTAAATTATGTGATTAATTGATAAATTGTCGCGAAAACTAAAGTGTAATTTTTGTAAAAGGGCTTTATATAGCTAATAAAAATGAAAAAAATTTTATTTATATTTTCATCGCTTTTCATAACGCAAAAAGCTTTTGCAAACCAGCCTGTTGACTGGCAATTAGGTTTTCAAAAAGCTGCTTCAGAGTCAATGAGAGAGATAGTTGCTTTTCATGATTACCTATTATTACCAATAATAATTGCAATTAGTGTATTCGTTTTATTTTTAATGTTATACGCGTGTGTAAGATTTAGAGCTTCAGCAAATCCAAATCCATCTAAAAGAACTCACAACGTTGCAGTTGAAGTTTTATGGACACTAATACCATGCTTAATTTTAATTGTAATTGCAGTTCCCTCATTTAAAATTTTATACAAACAGGATGCAATACCAAAAGCAGATTTAACTATTAAAGCAATCGGATATCAGTGGTATTGGGGATATGAATATCCTGATGAAAATATTATTTTTGAGTCTTACATGGTTGAAGATAAAGATCTAAGACCAGATCAACCTAGACTTCTAGCAGTAGATAACGAAGTTGTTGTGCCAGTAGATAAAGTTGTAAAAGTTTTAATTACTGCAAACGATGTATTGCATGCTTGGGCTTTACCATCGTTTGGTGTTAAAAGAGATGCTGTTCCTGGCAGAATTAATGAGACGTGGTTTAAAGCTGAAAAAGTAGGAACTTATTATGGTCAATGCTCTGAACTTTGTGGTATTAAGCATGCATTTATGCCAATTACTGTTAAAGTTGTTACTGAGGAGGAGTATGAAGATTGGTTATCTGAAGCTAAAGAAAAATTTGCAAAAGAAGAAATAGAAAATAATAATCTTAAATTAGTGAGTAAATAAAAATGTATACACAAACAGCATCACACGACGATCATCATACACCAACAGGCTGGAAACGTTGGGCTTATTCTACAAATCATAAAGACATAGGAACAATGTATTTAATTTTTGCAATTGTTGCAGGAGTTATTGGAACTGCATTTTCAGTTTTAATGAGAATGGAATTGATGCATCCAGGAGATGGAATTTTGGGTGGAAATTATCATTTGTATAATGTGTTGGTGACAGGTCACGGATTGATAATGATTTTCTTTATGGTAATGCCGGCTATGATTGGTGGCTTTGGAAATTGGTTTGTTCCAATTATGATTGGTGCGCCTGATATGGCATTCCCGAGAATGAATAATATTTCTTTTTGGTTATTACCTGTTTCATTAACATTACTGATATTATCAATTTTTGCTGATGGCCCTCCAGGGCAAACTGGAGTTGGAGGTGGATGGACAATATATCCTCCTTTATCATCAAAAGCTGGTCAACCAGGACCTGCAATGGATTTAGCGATTTTAAGTTTACACTTGGCCGGAGCTTCATCAATTTTAGGAGCAGTGAATTTTATCACGACAATACTAAATATGAGAACACCTGGAATGACTTTACATAAGATGCCATTGTTTGCTTGGTCAATTTTAGTTACAGCTTTTTTATTATTATTGTCTTTACCAGTTCTAGCAGGAGCAATAACAATGTTATTAACTGACAGGAACTTTGGAACCGCCTTTTTTGAAGCTCAAACTGGAGGAGATCCAGTTTTATTTCAACATTTATTTTGGTTCTTTGGCCATCCAGAAGTTTATATTTTAATTCTACCGGGATTTGGAATGATAAGTCATATTGTTTCAACATTTTCTAGAAAACCAGTTTTTGGTTATTTAGGTATGGCTTATGCGATGGTAGCAATTGGAATAGTTGGTTTTGTAGTTTGGGCTCATCATATGTACACTGTTGGGCTAAGCACAGATACAAAAGCTTATTTCTTAGCAGCTACTATGATTATTGCTGTTCCTACGGGAATAAAGATCTTTTCTTGGATAGCAACTATGTGGGGAGGATCAATCTCATTTAAAACTCCAATGATGTGGGCATTAGGTTTTATCTTTATGTTTACAGTTGGTGGGGTAACCGGAGTAGTTTTAGCAAATGCAGGAGTAGATACTGCAATGCACGACACTTATTATGTTGTAGCTCACTTTCATTATGTACTTTCTTTAGGTGCTGTATTTGCAATATTTGCTGGTTTCTATTATTGGTTTTCAAAAATGTCTGGTTACGAATACTCAGAGTGGTTAGGTCAATTACATTTTTGGTTAACTTTTATTGGTGTAAATTTAATCTTCTTTCCACAACATTTTCTAGGACTAGCTGGGATGCCTAGAAGATATGCTGATTATCCAGATGCATTTGCAGGCTGGAATTATATTTCTTCAATAGGATCTTATATTGCAGTTGCTGGGTTGGCTGTATTTTTTGTAAATTTGATTTATGCTTTTGCAAAAAAGAAAGCTGCAGCACAGAATCCTTGGGGTGAGGGAGCAACAACTTTAGAGTGGACCGTTCCATCTCCACCAAATTTCCATACTTTTGAAGAATTACCAAAGTTTGTAGATGATCAAGAGACTGGAAAATCTCATAGCTAAAAATAAAAGCTTTAAAATTGATGAGTAGTTCAAAATTAAAAAAAGACAATCTATCTCAGGAAGACTTACTGAATTTTTCTGAATTATTTAAATTGATGAAACCAAGAGTAATGTCGCTTGTGATATTTACTTGTGCGGTAGGATTATTGACTGCCCCAACTATAGTTTCAACTCAAGATGCAATAATTGGAATATTATTAGTTTCAATGGGTGCGGGAGCAGCAGGGGCATTGAATATGTGGTACGAGTCTGATCTTGATGCTTTGATGAGTAGAACTTGCTTAAGACCAATACCAACAGGTAAAGTGAATAAAAATCAGGCACTTATATTTGGAATAACTTTATCGGTTATTTCAGTAGTAGCACTAGATTATTTTACAAATAGAATATCCGCAGGCATATTGCTTTTTACAATTATATTTTACGTTTTAATTTATACAATTTGGTTAAAAAAAAGAACCTCCCAAAACATTGTGATCGGTGGAGCAGCAGGAGCTCTTCCTCCAGTAATTGGTTGGACCATTGCTACAGGATCATTATCTCTTGAACCTTTTGCATTTTTTTTAATTATTTTCTTTTGGACACCCTCACATTTTTGGGCGTTAAGTTTATATAAATCAGATGACTATAAGAAAGCAAATATACCTATGCTCCCTTTAACAAACGGGATAGAAACTACAAAAGCAAATATTTTTGTTTACTCATTGTTAATGCTTCCAGTGATAATTTTTCCATATGTAATTAACTTTGTTGGACTTGTTTTTTTAATTCCATCATTATTATTAACTATTTATTATAATTATTTATGTTTTGATCTTTATAGATTTAAAAAAAATAAATTTAGTGCAAAAAAAGCTAAATCAATATTTGGCTATTCTATCTTATATTTGTTTTTGGTTTTTGTACTTTTTTTGATAGATAAGATTTTATGATTATACCTGATAAAAAAACAAAGAAAAAAAATATCAAGACTGCATTAGCAATTATTGCTTTCATGATTTTTTTGTTCTTATTTACATTATATAATACCGGGGTTTTTGATAGAGCAATATGATAAAAAAAAAGAGTCTTACACCATTAGTCCTTATAGGAATATTTGTATTCATGCTGGGCTTGTCCTACGCTGCAGTACCTTTATACGATCTATTTTGTAGAGTAACAGGTTTTGGAGGCACTACTCAAATATCAAATAACGCTCCTAAAGTAGTTCTTAATAAAGTTGTGAGTGTTAGATTTGATACCAATGTAAATAATTTACCTTGGGAATTTAAAGCGAAATCTAATGTTATAGATGTGAAAGTAGGTCAAGTTAATAAAATAGAGTTTGAGGTTGAAAATTATAGTGGAGAACCAACTGCTGGAGTAGCAAGTTTTAATGTATCCCCAGCAAGTTTTGGCAAATATTACAGTAAACTAGGCTGTTTTTGTTTTGAAAAACAAGAATTAAAAGCAGGAGAAAAAGCAACTTACGTAATGACTTTTTACCTAGACCCCGAAATGGTCAATGATCCAAGCGTAAAGAACCTAGAAGATGTAACTATGTCGTATACTTTTTTCTCGACAGATTATTATAAACAATCATAATCCAAAAAAATGTCAGCTGAAAAAAAACATGATTATCATTTAGTAGACCCAAGTCCTTGGCCTATTTACGTCTCGTTTTCTTGCTTAGTATTAGCTATAGGTGCTGTGTATTATATGCATTCAGATGTTTCATGGGGAATGTATCTTGGATTAGCTCTTCTAATTTATGGCGCATATATGTGGTTCAGAGATGTAGTGATTGAAGCAGAACATCAAGGTCATCATACACCGGTAGTCCAAATTCACCATCGTTATGGAATGACTTTATTTATTGCATCTGAGGTGATGTTTTTCGTTGCGTGGTTTTGGGCTTACTTTGATGCAAGTCTTTTTCCAAATGATTTTGTAGGAAATGTATGGCCACCTAAAGATATTGTGACTTTTGATCCTTGGGATATACCTTTAATTAATACATTAGTTTTACTGTTATCAGGTACAACAGTTACTTGGTCTCATCATTCATTATTAGAAGGTGATAGAAAAGGTTTTATACAAGGATTGGTGCTAACAGTAATTCTTGGAGCATTTTTTACAGCACTTCAAGCATATGAATATCATCATGCTACATTTGCTTTTTCAGATCATATTTATGGTTCTGTTTTTTACATGGCAACAGGTTTTCACGGTTTTCATGTTATAGTTGGAACAATTTTTTTAGCAGTGTGTTTATGGAGAGGAAAATTGGGTCATTTTACTAAAGACCATCATTTTGGTTTTGAAGCAGCTGCATGGTATTGGCATTTTGTTGACGTTGTTTGGTTATTTTTGTTTGCTGCAATATATATTTGGGGAAGTTAATTTGATCCTTGAAACATAAGTTTTTATTTTCCGTCTTTATAATTTTCTTTATTCTTGTTTTTATTGGACTAGGTACATGGCAAATTATTCGTCTAAATTGGAAGAATAATTTGATTTTAGAGATTGAAAATTCATTAAAAAATCCTCCAGTTGAATTAGCTCAATCAAACAAAGAAAATTTTCTTAAAATCAAAACTTCAGGGTTAATAGATTTTGATAAACAAATTTATTTATACAATTTAAATGAGTCTGGTACCCCTGGATTTGAAGTAATAAATCCAATTATCATTGGGGATGAAAATTATTTAATAAATAGAGGCTGGATACCATTTGAAAAGAAGGGGACTCAAGAAATAAATGAATTTGATCAAAAAAATATTATTGGAACATTAAAATTACAAGGTAGAAAGAATATCTTTAAGCCAGATAATGATTTAGATGAAAATTATTGGTTTAGTTTAAAGAGAGAAGATATCTTTAAATTTACAGGTAAAAACTTTTCAAAATATATTATTTATTTAGATGGAAATTATCAGTTTCCTAAACCAAAAAAAATTACTGCAAATATTTCTAATAATCATCAAAAATACGCTATTACTTGGTTTTCATTAGCGCTTTCAATTCTTTTGCTATATTTGTATTTAAGAAAAAAGAATTATTAAATGAATTACATTAGTACAAGAAATAATCAAAAAAACTTTACTTTTAAAGATGTTTTCCTCAAAGGTTTGGCAGACGATGGAGGACTTTTTGTTCCTAAATCAATTAAACAATTTCAAAAAGAGGAATTAGAAAACTTCAAAAATCTTAGCTACAATGATTTAGCTGCTGAAATTATTTATCCTTTTATAGGAGATTTTATGTCTAAAGATGACTTAATATCATTGATTTCAAAATCGTACTCTAATTTTAGATCTAATGATGTTGTAAAAATCTCTCATTTAGGAAATCTAAAAGTTTTAGAACTATTTCATGGTCCTACTCTTGCTTTCAAAGATATTGCTATGCAATTAATAGGTAATTTTTATCAATATCATTTAAGTAGAGATCAAAAAAAAATTAACATAATAGTAGCTACTTCTGGTGATACCGGAGCAGCTGCTATAGATGCTTTAAAAGGAAAAAGTAATTTAAATGTTTTTGTATTGCACCCAAATAATAAAATTTCGCCAGTACAAAGAAGGTTAATGACAATACATGAAGAGAGTAACGTATTTAATATTGCTGTAGAGGGTAACTTTGATGATTGTCAAAATTTAGTAAAAGCAATGTTTAGTGACGAAAAATTTTCAAAATCAATTAATATGTCAGGTGTAAATTCAATTAATTGGGCAAGAATAATTGCTCAATCTGTATATTATTTTTATGCTTACTTTAAAGTTGGAAATGGTCAGCCTCTATCTTTTTCTGTTCCAACAGGAAACTTTGGTGATATTTACGCTGGCTACTTGGCAAAAAAACTAGGTCTTCCAATTGATAAACTAATTGTAGCTACAAATAAAAATGACATACTGCACAGAGCTATATCTGGTGGTGATTATAGTCAAAAGAAAGTTGAGGAAACAAACACTCCAAGTATGGATATACAAATAGCAAGTAATTTTGAAAGGCTTTTATACGATGTAAAAGGTTGTAACTCAGAAGTTACAAAAAATGTTATGGCTCAAATAAAAAATAATACTTATAAAATTGATAAAAGTGATCTAGATAAAATTAAAAAAAATTTTGTATCTGAAATGCTCGATGAAAATGAAACTATTAAAATGATAAAAACCATTAAAGATGAACACCAGATGGTAGTTGATCCACATACCGCAGTGGGTATTGGTGCTGTAAGGAAATTAGGATTGGAAAAAAATTGTGTTGTATTATCAACTGCACACCCGTGTAAATTTCCAAAAGCAATAGAGGATGCAATTTCAAAAACTGAAAATTTACCTGAAAGTCTTAAATATGTTAATGACAGAAAAGAAAAATTTGAACTTCTGTCAAATGATATTGAAAAAGTTAAAAAATATGTAATGAATTCGATATGAAAATTAAAATAAAAGACCAACTACCAGACACAGAGATTTTTCAACTTGTTGACGGAGAACCTCAAAAAAATAAATTAAGAGAAATTATTGGAAATGGCAAAACCGTTTTGTTTGGTTTACCTGGGGCTTTTACATCAACTTGCTCAAAACTTCACCTACCAGGTTTTGTAGCAAATGCAGATAAAATTAAAGCAAAAGGAATAGAAAATATATTTTGTCTATCAGTAAATGATCCTTATGTAATGAATGGTTGGGGGGAGTTAAATAACACAGGAGATAAAATAAAAATGTTATCTGATCCTTATTTGTCATTCACAAAAGCGATTGGTGCGGAAGTTGATCGAAATGCAAAAGGAATGGGAATTAGATCAAATCGTTATTTAATGGTAATTGAAAATTTCACAGTTGTTAATATTCATGAAGAAAAAGAAACTAAAGAGTGTGGTTTAACCTCTGCAGAAAATTTATTAAATAATTTACTATAATAAATGCGCTTTTTGAGCGTGGGCTCTAATTATTAGCGGCTGATCTTGCAAGTAAATCTACTTCATTATTTAATTCATCAGTTGAATGGGCTTTTACCCAATTCCAACTTATTTCAAATTCATTATTAAGAAAATCTAATTCTGTCCAAAGATCTTTGTTACTCACTTCTTTTTTGCTTGCAGTTTTCCATCCATTTTTTTTCCAATTATGTATCCATTCTGTTATTCCAGACTTTACGTATTTAGAGTCTGTAAAAATTTGAACTTTGCTACCTTTTGGAATTTCTTTAAGAGCTTTAATAGGCGCTAATAATTCCATCTGATTATTTGTAGTATCCTTTTTACTTCCTTTAATTTCAATTTTTTTCCCATCGTTTAATATTATTGCTGCCCAGCCACCTTGACCGGGATTGCCAATGCATGAACCATCAGTGTATATTTTAATCATTAATTCAAGTAATCTTTATACGTTCTTAAATTATTATGTATTACAAGCTTTTGATAATATTCTCTTGGATCTTTTATCTTAATTAATGCTGTCTTTGGAGTGTTCGAATAGTCATAAAGTCTAGTCATAAAATATCTAATTGCAGCGCCCCGACACAAAATATTTAACGATTTTTTTTCTTTTACTGATATTTTTCGAATCTTTTCATAACCCTTTACTAAATTTTTGACTTTATTTTTATTCATTACGAACTTAGACCTTTTTTTATCAAAACATAGTGCGTTAATACAAATCGCAATTTCATACATAAAATAGTCATTAGCTGCGAAATAAAAATCAATTATTCCTGATAATTTGTTATTTTTAAAAAAGATATTGTCGATAAATAAATCTCCGTGAATTACTCCGCTTGGTAAATTTTTAGGCCATTTTGTTTTTATATCTTTAAAATTATTTTTTAAAAATTTTTCTACATTAGTAAATTTTTTTGACTTAAATCTTATACTTTTAAGTAATGGATTTAGACTTTTGACACCCATAGAGTTTTTTCTAGTAAGATTAATTTTTTTTGTGGATTGGTGCATTTCAGCAATCATTTTACCAATGTCATAACAGTTCTTAAAATTAAGTGATTTTTTATCTTTTCCTTTTAGAAATGAAACTATGCATGCTGCTTTATTTTTTAAATTAATTAAATACCCACCATCTTTTTTTGTTTGTGGTTTTGGGCAATTTATTTTTGATTTGTTTAATTTATCCATCAAATTCATAAAAAAAGGTAATTCTTTTTTAGCGACTCTTTTTTCAAAAATTGTCAGTATAAATTTTTTATTCTTTGATTTTAGTAAATAGTTTGTATTTTCAATTCCTTGCTTTATACCTTTAAATTCTAAAATTTTTTCTATATCAAATTTTCTATTAATATAAGAAATATCTTTTTTACTTATTTTCGTATAAACAGCCATTTTAGTTTAATTTCTTCGGTGCTTTAAAAACAACGTTTTCCTTAATTATTTCTACTTCATCTATACTGACTGTAAATTTATTTTTTAGCTCATTTATAAAATTATTTACTAAAATTTCAGGTGCAGAGGCCCCAGAGGAAATACCAATTGTATTTGAATTTTGAATTAAATCGAATGGTATTTCACTTTTTGAATGAATTAATTGTGAATTTGGACAGCCGGATTTTTTTGCAACTTCAACTAATCTAACTGAATTAGATGAATTTCTACTGCCAATTACAAAAAATAAATCACATTTTTTTGCAATATTTTTGACAGCCATTTGTCTATTTGTTGTAGCGTAACAAATATCTTCTTTCATTGGTTCTTTTATATTAGGAAATCTATCTTTTAAGATCTGAATTATATCTTTTGTATCGTCTACCGATAACGTCGTTTGAGTTACATATGAAATTTTTTTGTTATTTTGAGGTTTGTATTTTTTTGCCTCATCTTCATTTTGAACAAGATCAATTGAGCCTTTAGGTAACTGGCCCATAGTGCCAATTACTTCAGGGTGATTTTCATGTCCTATCAAAATCAAATGATAGCCAGCTTTATTTAAATTTTCAGCTTCTCTATGTACTTTAGATACTAATGGACACGTAGCATCTATATAAGTCATGTTATAGTTTTTAGCATCCTCAGGTATTTTTTTGGGAACACCATGTGCTGAAAAAATAACTGGTCTTTTTCTATCTGTTATTTCTTCGAGCTCCTCAACAAAGATTGCACCTTTGCTTTTTAAATCATCAACTACATATTTATTATGAACAATTTCATGACGAACATAAACTGGAGCACCATATTTTTTAATTGATTTTTCTACAATTTCTATAGCTCTTTCAACACCTGCGCAAAAGCCCCTGGGTGCAGAAAGTAATATCTTTAACGGTTTATTTTTCATTTTTTTCAATCAGATACTCAAGCAATATATGTGGAAAGGTCAAAGACGCCAAACCTATAAATATGATTTTAAGAATTGAACTATCAAAATTGTAAGTATTATTTAGCAAATAAAGTCCAATTACACAAAAAATAGCAGTAATAATTGTTAGAGGTAAAGCTTTTTTTATAAATATTTTAAATCCATTACCAAGATTATTCTCATCTAATTCGGACATTAATGAGATGCTGTGTCTTATGGAATGTAAAAAACAAAAATAAATTGTAAAAGCTACTAACGGTGAAAAATAATAGTTTATTATTAGAATCGAAAAATAATCTAAAAATATTGTGAATTTCTTTAGTTCAAAATTTTTTGTAAATAGTAGAATGTTTGCTAAAGTTGAGAGAATAACACAATATAGCAATACTCTGTTAGATTCTATTAGATCTAAAAAATTATAGAAAGTTTCATTTTCAATTAAAAGCAATCTGAATATTGATATCGTCTCATCAAAATGGAAATACATTGGTGCAAAAACTATTAAAGAACCTTTTAAGAAAAATAAAAATTGATTGTAATAAGAGTTTTCAATTGTTAAAAATTGAGTGTCTTCTTTTCCAAAATGATATGAAGCTACCATTAAAAATATGATCAAAGAGACATATGGTATCAATATCCATAAAAATATAACTATTAAAGCTATTAAAATATATGCAAAGTAAAAAATAGAAATATTATCGATTTCTAAATTTTGAAAAAGTTTTCTTCCTTTAACATTGTCAAGTGATCCATGTGATATACCGACACTTAAAATTAATAACAAACAAATAAATGGTGAAATGGTGAAAGTATTAATCTTAAAAGTTATCAATGAAAAAATATTACAAAGTAAAAAAAAAATGAAAGAATGATTGAAATTTATTTTTTTCATTTATTATTTATTTTTTTATTTACTAATAAAACAATGCTTTGATAAATGTCAATTTAGGCATTCTTAAAATAATAGACAAATCCTCGAAAAAATTGCTTTTATTAGATAAAAAATTTATAACAGTCTTTGGTGAAGCCTTAAACATTTTAAAGAATATATCAGACATTTTTTCTGGATGTTTTTCAAGAACTCTCAAAAATATTTCATCTAAAAATTGATATTTGGCACTTATCTTATATTTTTTAACATTAGAAATATTTTCAATATTTTCTCTAATATATTTACTGTGATCTTGAATATTCAGAAAAGTATAACCCGTACTTAATCTAGTCATACCACCGGCAGTTCCAATATTTATCTTATTTTTTTCATGCTTATCGATTGGATAAAATAATGGTATTGCGCCCTCTTCTCTATAAATTATTTTGTAATCTTTCAAATTTAAATGATTTTCAATATAATTCTTAATTTGCTTGTCATAATCCTTTTGAGAATTGTCATTCATTTTAGATAACCAAGTTGTTTCAACTAAAGCAGTACTTTTTGAGTAGGGTAATGTATAAAAAAAATGTACATTTTCTCTCTGGTCACAATCAAAATCCATCAGATTAAAAATTTCATCATCAAAAAAATTACTTTTAGTCTCAATTTCTACCCCACAGAAATGTTGCCAAAGGTTTCGATGATTTTTTTTAATAGATGGCACACTATTAAAAACAAAAGAGTCTTTTATATTAATTTGATTAATATCTTTGAAGAAGGAAATATTTTTGTTTTCATTTAGTTTGTTATTAATTTTTTCATAGAATAAGCCACTATCAATACTTTGATATGGAGAATTTTTACATTGTAAATAGTTAGTTTTATTTGGAATATTAATTGAAAAATTTTCCCACTTTTTTTTTACACAATCATCAAAGTTGTGAGATGTTACTCTCCAAAAAGACCAAGTTTTATCTCTTTTGTATTCTTCTCTCGGTTCTATGATTGCCAAAGTTTTATCTTTAAGCTTTCCATGAATTTCTAATTCATATGCTAAAGATAAACCAGCACAACCTCCACCGATAATGACATAGTCAAATTCTTTCATCTAAGTTTATTTCCTCATTAATTAAAAAATGATCATGTTTAATCTGATTTTCCTTAATACTGGTTAAAGATAACTTTATAAGGTCAAAAATCGCAAAAATTGTCTCAATACATTTTTCAATATTGGATACGTAAATTTTTCCAGAATTTTTATAGTTTTCAAATGTTTTTTTATTGAGAATATTGTAGCCTATTTTTCGGTAGATCCTTCTAGCGACTAAAATTGAAAATCTAAAACTTATTGGAATGTCTTTTATAGAATAAAAGGAATTCTCATAAAAAGTATCCGCTAGATTTATAGTTGATGAAATTTCTTCGAAATTTTTATCTATATAAAATCTGTTTATTTTTGAGTCTTCAATTACATCTCTTGATATATTTGTAAGTTGCATTGCAATACCGAGATCAATAGCTGACTTGAGTGAGCTTATTTTATTAACTTTTAAAATTTTTGCCATCATTAAGCCAACAGTTCCAGCAACTCTGTAAGAATAAACTAAAAGGTCTTTTTTTGAATTTAATATTACCTTATCTTTGATATCTGAACTTATACCATCTAATAGATCTTCGATAATTTTTACTGAAATTTTAAATTCATCAATAAGATCCCACATATTTTTAATGATTGGATTATCAAAATTTTTCTGAACAAAATCTTTTTTGAATTGTTTGAATTTAATTTCTTTAACTTCTAATTTTTCTTCATCATCTGCAATATTGTCAGCAACTCTACAAAAATCATACAATGCAGAACATTTTTTATATGTTTTTTTGGGTAAAAAAAAACCTGCCCAATTAAAAGATTTAGCATAAACTGATAAGTAATTTTTATCAGACATTATAAAATTTTTTCTAACACCTTAGCTGATGAAAGCACTCCAGGCACACCTGCTCCAGGATGGGTTCCTGCACCAACAAAATAAAGTCCTTTATATATTTCAGATTTATTATGGAATCTAAAATATGCAGACTGTGAAAATTTTGGTTGGATCGAAAAGCCTGAACCATATTTTGTATTTAAATCTTTTTCAAAATAATCAGGGGTTAAATAAAAATCTTCTACAATATTATCCTTAAGATTTGGCATTAAATCTTTTTGCATTTTATCTATAACTAAATTTTTCATTTTTTCTCCCTCAACAGACCAGTCGATTTTTGATTGATTATTTGGCACTGGGACCAAAACATAAAAGCAATCATTACCCTCGGGTGCCATGGTTTCATCAGTTGCAGATGGTCTATGAAGATAATAACTAATATCGTCATTCAATTTTTTTTTATTGAAAATATCATCTAGATGTTCTTTATATTTATTTCCAAACTTAATAGTATGATGCTCAACATTCTCGTATTTTTTTTTTGTACCAAAGTAATAAACAAATAAACCCATTGAATACTCCATTCTGCTTTTTTTCCATTTAAAAAGAAATGAATTATTCGTATTCCCATTTAACATTTTCTCGTAAACAGCAGGAGGATCAGCATTACAAATTACGTTGTTGGATTGTATTATTGTTTGATCATCTAATTGTATACCGGTGATTTTATTTTTATTTGAAATGATTTTTGTAACTTCGTGACCTTTAATTATTTCAACCCCAACTTCATTCATCAATTTTTCAAAACCTTTGATAATATTTCCTGTTCCACCCATTGAGTAATGAATACCCCATTTTTTTTCTAAATATAAAATTAATCCATATATTGAGGTTGTAGTAAAAGGATTTCCTCCAACTAATAATGGATGCATACTTAACATTCTTCTCAATTTCTCATCTTCTATATATGATGAGACTAAAGCATAAACAGATTTGTAACTTTTTAGTTTAAGTAATGCTGGCAATTGTTGAATCATTACAAAAGGTTTATCAAAGGGTACATCAGCAAGCTCCGTAAAACCTTTGTCAAAAATTTTTTTTGTAAAATTTACTAATTTTTCATAACCCTCAACATCTTTTTCATTTATCTCTTTTATCTGTTTTTTCATCTCCAACTCATCCCCCGAGTAATTAAATTTTGACTTATCCTCGAAAATAAATTGATACCAAACTTTTAGGTTAGTGAGCTTTATGTAATTTTTGGGGTCTTTTTGAAATAATTCGAATAATTCATTTATCAAATACGGAGCAGTTATTACTGTGGGGCCACCATCATAAATGAAGCCATTTTTTTTAAATACTCTTGCTCTACCTCCAAGATCCTTATGTTTTTCTATTAAAGTTACTTTATGACCTTTAGCTTTAAGGCGTAAAGCTGCAGCTATTCCTCCAAATCCTGAACCTATGACAACGGAATTCATATTTATAATTTATAGTCTTTTTTGAAAAATTGTAAGAGTATTATGAGTTGATTTTTTTTAACTCTTCTTTTGCTTCATCTAAATTTTTTTGAAACAAGTTATCAAGCTTGGACTTATCAACTGATGTTGTAATTATTTTTTTTACTGAGTCTAACGCAACTTTAATTGAAGCATCTTTTATTTCTTTTATTGCCGCATCTTTCATTTGATTAATCTTATTTTCTGTTGAATTTTTTTTAATTTCTGAAGATTTATGAAATTTTTCATTTAACTCAATAATAAGATTATCACTATCTTTTTTAGCTTGTGTTAATATTTCTTTACTTACCGATTGTGCAGTATCAAGTTTTTTTTGTGCATTATCTAATAAAGTTTTAGCCTCGGTTCTAAGTTTTTCACTTTCATCAATCTCATTTTTGATATCAGAGATCAATTTGTTTAATATTTCATTTATTTTTTGTGGAACCTTAAGATAAATTAAACCTCCAAAGAAAATGATAAAAGATACAGCTACCCAAAATGTTGCATCAATTGCCATAATATTTATTCCCATTTCTTTTTGATAAATCATCAACGATTGCAGAAATACTACTGTTATTAACTTCAGTACCAATTAATTTCACTAGTAACTCAGACGTAGTTTCAATTGCAATTTTATTAATTTTTTCTGACGCACCTTTTTTCAGTAAATTAATCTCTTGCTCTACCTTTTTGACTTCCTCATCAATCTGTTTATCCAATGTTTCTTTTTTGGCATTTATTTCTTTCAGTACATTTTCCCTAGCTTCTTTAAAAATATTATTTGCCTCTAATTTGCTTTTCGAAATAATATCGTCGTACTCTTTAAGCTTAGCCTCGCTACTTTCTCTCTGCTTTTCTGCTGCCTCAATATTTTCTTGTATCTGTGATTTTCTTAATTCAAGATTGGCACTTATCTTTGGTAGTATTAGTTTAGATAATACAACATACAAAATACCAAAAGTAAGTGTTAGCCAAAAAATTTGTGAAATCCAAAATTCTGGATTTAATTGAGGCATACCTCCGCTTTCAGCTGCAAAAACCTCTTTTAAAAAAAAGAGATTAAAAAATACTAGCTGAAAAAATATTTTTTTAATCATTTATTTAAAATGCAAAAAGAATGATTAACGCTACTACCAATCCAAACAATCCAGTTGCTTCTGCAAGGGCAAACCCTAAAAGCAAATTAGGAAATTGTTTTTGAGCTGCAGATGGGTTTCTCATCGCACCCGAAAGGTAATTACCAAAAATAATACCTATACCAACACCGGCACCAGCTAGGGCAATTGCCGCCAAACCTGCTCCGATCATTTTTGCTGCTTCTAATTCCATTATATCCTCCTCTGTTAATTAATGGTGTAAGTTTAATGCATCATTTAAATAGATGCAGGTTAAAATTGCAAAAACGTATGCTTGAAGAAAAGCAACTAATATCTCCAAGCCTGTTAAAGCAACCGAAAAACTCAGTGGAAGCCATCCACCGACTACTCCAAGACTTATTACAAAGCCTCCGAATACTTTCATCATCGTATGACCCGCCATCATGTTTGCAAATAGCCTGACGGAAAGACTAATAGGTCTACTTAAATATGAAATAATCTCAATAACTACTATTAATGGTAATAGTACTATAGGAACTCCACTTGGTACAAATAATTTAAGATAGCCTAGACCGTGTTTTATAAAACCAATTATTGTTACTCCAATAAAAATAAAAGCTGCTAATACAAAAGTTACAATAATATGACTTGTAACTGTAAAAGTATAAGGGATCATACCAAACATGTTACAAAAAAGGACAAACATAAATAAAGAAAATATAAAAGAAAAATAAGGTTTAGCTTTAGAGCCAGCTGTATCACTAATCATTTTTGAGACAAATGTATAACTTAATTCAGCTAATAACTGAACTTTGTTTGGTAGCAATGAATTTTTTTTTGATCCAAGGTTGAATATAATTAAAATAGCTAATGAACTAATAACCATAAACAAACTAGCATTTGTAAATGAAATATCAAAAGCACCTATTTTAATTTCTGGACCAATTCTATAGACTTCGAATTGAGTCATTGGATTTGCAGCCATATTTTTTCGATCTATTTTTGCATTTTTTTAGCAGATTTAATTACATTCATTATTCCAGCAATCACACCTACAAAAAAAAATATTAAAATTAACCAGGGTTTAGTACCAAAGGTCTTGTCTAAAATAAACCCAATAATTGTCCCTACAGCTACAGCAGAAACAAGCTCAGTGCTAAGTTTAAAAGCATTTCCAATGGGAGAGGGCTCAGGTTTCTTGTTATTTTCCTTATCAAAGGCCTTTTTTTTTGCAATTTCTAAGCGAGTTTTAAATGGATCTTTAGACATTAGAAATTAGCTCTATTAAGCAACCATACTTTCTGCTTTTTGAAGATCAACAGCTACAAGTTGGCTAATACCTTTTTCTGGCATTGTAACTCCATAAAGTCTGTTCATTTTAGACATTGTTAAAGCATGATGTGTAACAATTATAAATTTTGTATCAGTTATTTTTGTAAGTTCCTCAAGCAAACTACAAAATCTTGTGACATTCGCATCATCAAGAGGAGCATCTACTTCATCAAGTACACAAATTGGAGATGGATTGGTTAAGAAAACTGCAAATATTAATGAAAGTGCTGTTAACGCCTGTTCCCCACCTGACAACAGAGTAATTGATTGGAGACGTTTACCTGGAGGACTTACTAACATTTCTAATCCTGCCTCTAAAGGATCATCAGCATCCACCAATTCGAGTTTAGCATTTCCACCATTAAATAGTTTTGTGTAAACCTCATTGAATTTTCTATCAACTTTATCAAAAGCCTCAATTAATCTTTCTCTACCTTTTTGATTAAGCTCATTAATACTCTCTTTTAATTTCACTATCGCTGTTACTAAATCGACACGATCGCTTTCCATTTTTTTGATTTCAGTTTCATACTTATTTGTTTCTTCATCTGCTTTTAAGTTCACTGAACCAAGTCTCTCTCTTTCTTGTTTTTTTTTGTCAAGTAAATCCTCTTGATTTACAGCATCTGGCAATTCTTCGATTCCGAAAAGATTTGAATTTTCTAAAATATTTTCCTCAGATAAATTTAATTCAGAATTTATTCTATCAACTAAATCACTTTTTCTTTTTTTTAATCCCTCGATCGTTGCACCCGAACTTGCTTTTCTCTCTCTAATCTGAATTGACTGTTCTTGGATCTCATTTAATTGTGATCTTAAATTTTCTATTTTTTCATCTGTTGAATTAATTATTTCCTCATTCTCATCTTTTTCTTTTTCAGAAATTCTTAAACCTTCAGTTATTTGACCTTTTTTTTCAGCTTGTAACTTTGGTTGATTATCTAATTTATTTAGCTGATCATTCAATTTACTTCTTCTTTCAGTAAGCTGAGCAACCATTTTTTCAGAGTTTAATAACAGGTTCTTCCAACTTTCTATCTCTGTATCTATTATTTTAATTCTTTCATTTCTTTTCACAGACTCTTTTTTAATATTTTCATTTCTACTATAACTCCCAGCGTATGCTTCAATTAAAATTTTGCAATTATCAAGAACCGATAGAGCTTCTTGATTTTTCTGGGAATTTATAAGTTC
This sequence comes from Candidatus Pelagibacter sp. RS39, assembly GCF_002101315.1. Lineage (NCBI taxonomy): Bacteria > Pseudomonadati > Pseudomonadota > Alphaproteobacteria > Candidatus Pelagibacterales > Candidatus Pelagibacteraceae > Candidatus Pelagibacter > Candidatus Pelagibacter sp. RS39. The sequence continues at coordinate 1,071,139 of NZ_CP020777.1, read as the reverse complement.
TTTAACTTTTTCAATTTCAATTTGTAATTTTTCTTTAGAAGTGTTTAAGTCATTATCTGATTGTTTTTCTGTATCATAATACTTAGAGTCAATTTCTATCAGCTCATTTTTTTCTTCTTTTAATCTTTTTTCATTTGAATTTGCATCGATTACTATTCCCTTTTCTCTACCAATGTCCTCTTCAAATGTTTGAAGTGTTTTTTTTATATTTTCAATTTCATCTTGTATCCTTGTGTTTTCCTCATCAAGACTTTGTAACTCGAGATTAAGTCGCTGTATTTTTGATAAATTTTCAATATTCTTTTCTCTTAATGGTGTGATCTTTTCAGTTTCAGACTTAATGAGATTTTCAAGATCTGTGATTTTTTTGTTAAAGTCTGTAACCTCAGTCTCCGCTTCAACATTAATTTCATTCTCTACTCTTATTTCTTTATCAATTTCTAATAGTTTCAAATAATATAAGCCCGCTTCTATTTTTTTTATATCCTCAGACATATTTTTATATCTAGCTGCCTCTTCAGCTTGTTTTTGAAGATTAACGAGCTGTCTTTCTTGTTGGCGTCTTAATTCATCTGCTCTTTTAAGATTATTTTCTGCAGCACTAAGTCTTAATTCAGCTTCATGTCTTCTTACATGTAAACCTGAAATTCCAGCAGCTTCTTCTAAGATGGCTCTTCGATCAGTTGGTTTAGCTGTAACAATCGCACCTATACGACCTTGGCTTATCATCGATGGAGAATGTGCTCCAGTTGATAGATCTGCAAAAAACATTTGAGCATCACGCGCTCTAACCTCTTTATCATTTATATAAAATTTTGAGCCTTTATCTTTTTCTATTTTTCTTCTAACGTTAACTTCATCTAATTCTCTATATTGAATAGGTCCCTCATTTTTTTCATTGGCTACAGTCACTGACACTTCAGCAATATTCTTTGATGCTTTGTTTGATGTTCCAGAAAATATTACATCTTCCATTCCTGATCCTCGCATACTTTTTGCTGAGGTTTCTCCCATGACCCACCTTAAAGATTCAACAATGTTTGATTTTCCACATCCATTAGGACCAACAATCCCCGTCAAACCATTTTCAATTAAGAAATTAGTTTTATCTGCAAAAGACTTAAATCCATTCAATTGGATTTTTTTAAACTCCATAAAGAGTTTATATCAGTTTTTCTAGAGATTTTTTTAAATTTTTATAATTGAGGGTTTTATCAAATTTCTCGTCGTTTATAATAATCGTAGGAGTAGCATTAACCTTAAATTTTTTAGTACCCTCGATTCGATCATTTAATACATAATCTTCTATTTTCTTATCATTTATACATTTTTCAAAATTTACTTCGAAGCCTTGATTTTTGATAAATTTTTTTAGATTATCGTTAATCTCCTCCACAGTGTTTCCTCTGACCCATTCTTGTTGATTTGAATATAAACTATTTAAAATTTTTAAACCTTCATCACTTTTGCATTGAGCAACTTTTGATGCATTGAAAGCAGCTATATCTAATGGAAAATGTCTAAATTCTATTTTAGCTAAACCAGTATCGATATAATCTTTTTTAAGTTGAGGATATACCTCTCTATGAAAATCTGCACAGTGACTACAAGTTAATGACTCATAGGCAATTATTGTAATCTTCGCATCTTTATTTCCGGCTACAATTCTATTAGTCTCAGCATTAAGAATATTTATCGATCCAAAAAATAAGACGAAAATAAGAAATATTTTTTTCATTTTTTTTTAAATACTTTTGATAACTGAATTAAAGATTTTTTAATTTTTTCATTTTTAACACTATTTATTTTTTTTTGATAATCATGATTTGTCACATCATAAGAATTGTCATTATTTGAAGAGGGTTCAATTTTTTCATCATCAAAACTTGTTAGTTTGATTTTTTCAACCACAGGGTAACCAAATAAATTATTCAATTTTTCTAAAATATCTTTTCTTGAATATTCTAGTTCAACTTCATGCCCTCTTTTTACATTGATTAATAAAGTGCTAGCACCAAACTTGTTTAATGTTTTAAATGATTTTGGGTAACAAACTTTAAATAAATTTTCTCCAACAATATATTTCCAATTGTTGATGGCTTCAGAATACACATGGCCTTTCTTATTGATGACTTTTTTGATATTTTTTGGCAAAGTGTCTTTAAAGGATCTTAAGCCTTGAATGCTATTTCTCTGCTTAGTATATTTTTTAAATTGCATATGAAAGATCAAATAATAACAAAAAAAATTCTTAATTGGTATGATTTAAATAAAAGATCATTACCATGGCGAAAAAATGTTTCACAATCAAAAAAACATTATTATACATTAGTAAGTGAATTTATGTTGCAACAGACACAGGTTGTGACTGTAATCCCTTATTTTGATAGATTTATAAATAAAATTCCAAATCTTAAAAAACTTTCAACAATAGAGGATAATGAATTGATAAAACTTTGGGAGGGTCTTGGATATTATTCAAGAGCAAGAAATTTAAAAAAGACTGCTAAAATCATAATTAGTAAGCATCATGGAAAAATTCCAAACAATTACGAGGATTTGATATCTTTACCTGGCATCGGCAATTACACCGCTAATGCAATTTTAGCTATTGCCTTTAACAAATCTTACATTCCTTTAGATGGAAATATTGAAAGAGTTTTAAAAAGATATCTTCATTTAAAAAAAAATAACGAAATACAAAAAAATAATCTAATAAAAAAAAAATCTATTTTTGGAATTTCATCAAGAGCAAGTGATTATGCTCAAGCTTTAATGGAATTAGGAGCAATGATATGCAAACCAAAAAATCCTGAATGTAACGCATGTCCCATCCTTAAAAGTTGCAAGTCTTACAAAAAGAAAGATTTTGATTTAGCTAAAATTAGAAAAAAAAATAAAGAAAAATATTTTATTCTTAAAGTTTATAAAAAAAATCAAAAATACTTATTAGTAAAAAATACAAAATTTAACTTTTTAAAAAATTTAGCAATTTTTCCAATGGAAGAACTGTCTAAACCGAAAAATTTTAATGAAAATTTTAATTTTAAAATGTCAAACATGAATATGAACATAAAAATTCAATATCTCAAAAATTTGAAAAAATTTCCCTCATCTTATTGGTTTGATAAAAGAAGATTAGATAATTATATGCTTCCAACATTCACTAAAAAAGTGGTCAAATATTTAGAAAAAAATTAATGAAAAAAGTAGCTGTAATTGGTGCTGGTATTTCAGGGCTATTCATTGCCAATTTATTTAAGAGAAACAAAAAATATAAAGTAACTATCTTTGAGAGAAATAGCTTAATTAATTTAAAAGAGGGTTATGGTATTCAATTATCTGTTAATAGCATCAAGCTATTAAATAAAATTCAGTTTGATAAATTAAAAAATAATGAGAAATTTAATCCAGATAAAATTAATTTCTACTCAGTCAAAAATTCAAATAAGATATGTGAGTTAAATATATCAAATTTTAATACTGAAAAATGTAAATATACTACTCTTAAAAGATCATCACTTATTAATTTTTTAAAACAGGATTTAGAAAAAGAAATAAAATTTGAACACACTATTTCAAAGATAGAACAACAAGATCAAATCGTTAAAATTACTTTTGAAAATAATGAAATTCATGAATTTGATTATTTAATTATTTCAGATGGAGTTTTTTCAAAGAGTAAAAGCCTGTTATCGAAAAATCAAATTGAACCAAAATTTAATGATACGTTAGCTATTAGAGGTATAATACCAAGCTCTTTGAACATGGCTGATAAAAAAAACATCTCATTGTTTTTAGGTTCAAATTTTCACTATGTTATTTATCCAGTATCTCCTAATGGTGATTTAAACTTTATAGGTTTAATGAAATTTAAACTTTCAGAGGATGAGCAAAAAGATTACTCGTTGTTTAATGACAATATTTTCATTAATAAAATTTTAGATAAAGTTCCACACTTAGATAATGAATTTTTTGATAATATTAATGATTTAAAGATATACCCAGTATTTGTGAGTAGAGATTTTTTTGAAGTTAATAATAATAATATTCATTTAATAGGTGATGCTTTTTTTGCTTTTCCACCATCATTTGCTCAAGGTGCATCACAATCAATAGAGGGTGCATATGAATTATTTGAGAATATAGAAAACAATACTGAGGATAATTTTTTTAAAAATAGAGTTAATAAAACAAAAATGATTAATAATCGCTCGAAATTTAATCAATTTGCTTTTCATTTATCTAATCCTTTAACAACATTATTGAGAAATATTTTTTTGAAAAGATTGGTAAAAAACAAAAAGTTTTTAGAGAGCTATCTTGGTAAAATATATAGGAACTAATTATTAGAAATTAATCTTTGTCTTAAATGATCGATAGGAACTGCGTTTCCATTCAAGTTATAATGCCAATAGGTCCATCCATTACAGCTTTCAGCACCTAAGATTGTAGCTGCTACTTTATGGATTGAGCCTTCAGTTTGCGCATGTTTGATGCTGCCATCAGCTCTAATTTTTGCACTAATTTTCTTTTTGTTATCAAAAATAGTAGCTCCTGGTTTAATTATTCCTAATTCAACCAAAGAACCAAAAGGTATTCTTGGTTTAGATCTACCGTTCTGAATAGTGTCTAAGTTATCATCTTCTATAGATTTTGCTTTCTTTAATCTTTCCTCAGCAGCTTTAAAATAGGTTTTTTCTTTTTCAATCCCGCAATAATTTCTACCTAATTTTTTTGCAACTGTTGCTGTTGTTCCTGATCCTAAAAAAGGATCTAAAACAAAATCATTTTTATTTGTCGTTGCTAATAAGATTCTGTGAAGCAGTGCTTCAGGTTTTTGGGTAGAATGCACTTTTTTACCGTTCTTTTTTAGTCTTTCAGAACCATTACAAATCGGCAATTCCCAGTTAGATCTCATTTGGAGGTCGTCATTTAAACACTTTAAGGATTGATAATTAAAAGTGTATTTTGATTTTTCAGACTTAGATGCCCAAATTAAAGTCTCGTGAGCATTCGTGAAACGTGTTCCTCTAAAATTTGGCATGGGGTTTTTTTTATTCCAAATGACGTCATTTAAAATCCAAAAACCCAAATTTTGAATTGCTGTCCCAACTCTAAAGATATTGTGATAACTACCAATTACCCAGATAGCCCCATCTTTTTTTAAAATTCTTTTACATTCGCTTAACCATGAGTATGTAAAGTCATCATACTTTTTAAAATTTTCAAATTGATCCCACTTATCATTCACCGCACTTACTTTAGATCTATCAGGTCTTGTTAATTCACTTTTTAGTTGCAGGTTGTAAGGAGGGTCGGCAAAGATTAAATCAAAAGTTTCATCAGGAATTTTTTTAAGTTCCTGAAGACTATCTCCATTAATTAATTTATTTTTTAAGTTCAAATTCATTTTATAAAAACAAATTAGACTCCAAAAAGATTCCTGGGTCAACCTAGGATTGAATTATTTAGATTAGTTTTGTATGACTTTGTATGGCGACAACTACATATGGTGTTTTTACGTGAAAACTATTTCAATTTGTTTATAGGAGAAAAAGTTTTTCTGTGATGCTTTGTAATTCCCAAGATTTTTATAGCTTTTAAATGTTGACTAGTACCGTATCCAAAATTTTTTTGCCAATTATAGCCTTTAAACTTTTTACCTAAATCTGAAATCATCTTATCACGTGTAACTTTTGCAATAATTGATGCCGCTGAAATAGATGGAATTTTTTGGTCACCCTTAATAATAGATTTAAGTTTGTAATTTTTCATATTAGGCAATTTATTTCCATCAATTAAAACATGTGATGGTTTTTTCTTGAGTTTTTTTATTGCTCTTTTCATTGCTAATAAACTGGCATTTAAAATATTTAATTTTTCAATTTCTTTTAATGATGCTTTTCCAATTGCCCATATTGAATTTTTTTTGATATGTTCAAATAAGACTTTGCGTTTAGCACTTGATATGCTTTTCGAGTCTTTAAGTAATTTTGTATTTATAGAACTTTTTAAAATAACTGCAGCTGCATAGACTGGTCCAACTAAACTTCCTCGACCGACTTCATCAACCCCAGCAATTATTTTCATTAAATTTTGATATTCAAATCTTCTATTTTTTTCCTTATTTTTTTTAGGTCCTCCCATGAGAATTTTTTCTTATCTGGATATCTTATTAAATAAGATGGATTGAAAGTGATAATTACTGGAATTGTTTTGTTTCCAATTATGATTTCTTTCCAATCTCCTCTTTCATTTGTAATTTGATTGCTAAGACCAGTTACAGCCTCCATTGCAGTGGTACCCATTAATATTAAAATTTTTGGATCAATAATTGAAATATGTTCTTTAAGGAAAATTGAATATCTTTTTATTTCTTGAGCAGTTGGCTTTCTATCGTTCGGAGGTCTAAAATTTATTGAGTAAGTAGAGTACACTTTCTCTTTTTTGATGTTAATTGCTAAAAGCATCTTGGTTAAAAGTACACCAACATCGCCACAAAATGTTTTAGCTTCCAAGTCCTCTTTCTCATTAGGAGCTTCTCCAATTAACATTATAGGACTATTTATATCACCATCTCCCATAACTATATTTTTAGAATTATCTTTTAAATTACAATCTTGAATTGAATTGATTTTTTTCTTTAGATTTAAAATCCTCTCTTCTTTTGCTGTTTTATTTTGAATGCTATTTTCCTTAACAACTTTAAGTCTATTTATTGGCTTATTACTAAATTCAAATTTTGGCTCTACTTTATCTAAAAATCTTTGATCATATTTGGCATTTTGATTTAACATCTTTTTAGTCATAAAGTGCAGTTATGTTTTTCAAAAATATAAAATTTTTATTGATATTATTTTTACTTTACCAAAATCCTTTGCATTCTAAAAGTACTAGTTTTGATGATTTTGACTCCAAAAATTTATCAAAATATTTTTCAGGAATTGTAGCATTTGAAAATAAAAATAATTCAAGGGCATTAAATTTTTTTAATACTTCTAAAATTTTATTAAATAAGCATGAGCCTTATTTAAAGAGATATGTTTATTCTTTAGTTTTAGAAAATAAAGTTAATCAAGCTATAAATGTTATTAAACAAAATAAAAATAAATCCGAATTTTTTGAAAAATACTTATTATTAACAATAGACAGTCTAAGAAGAGACGATTTTTCAAAAGCATTGAATTATATATCTGAGACCAAAAAATATATTAAGCTCAACCGATTTAACTTAGCAGTTTTAGATAATTTGAGAGACTACGTTTTTGTATTTAATGAAAAAAGATTGCCTAATGATTTAAAAAATTATGGAAATCTATCAATTATTTCAACAACCTTTCAACGGTGTTATTTAGGAGACCCTAAAACAAAAACTTTTTTCTCTAAATTGGTAAATAATGATGATGCAGACTTAACTAGATACACTTTTTTTTATTTAGCATATCTAATTGAAAATAATCAGATAGAGGAAGCCAAAAAAATAACTGAGGGTATTAAGTTTATTAATACATCGTTACTTTTATCTCAAGGGAAAAGCTGGATTGAAAATGGCAATGAAAAAAAAATAAACACTGTTTTTTCATGCAAAAACCATAATGATTTAATAAGTGAATTTTTGTTTTTAATATCTAATTTATATTCTGCTCAAGACGATTATATAAAATCTAACTTTTATTTATATTTGTCTAATTATTTAAATCCAAAATTTTATTATAATTTATCATTGCTTGCTGAAAATCAATATTCAAATGAAGAATTTGATCGTGTTAAAAAGATTTTACGAGAATTTGAAAAAGAAGATGACTTTTATTATTGGTATAGACTAAAAAAAGAAGCTCAAATAATCTCAAAAGAAATTGATCAAAAAGAGTCGTTAAAATTTATTAAGTCTAATTTTGAAAAAATCGAAAAACCAAACGAAAAATTTTTATTTGATATTGCTAATTTTTATAAGAATGCAAAAGAATATGAGCAAGCTATAAAATATTACACCAAAGTTTTAGAAATAATTGGCGATGATTTACAAATTAAATCAGATTTATTTTACAGAAGAGGAGCAAGTAATGAACGAATGGGAAATTATGAAGAAGCTGATAGGGATATGCTTTTATCTTTAGAAATTGATCCTGATGATGCTTATGTTCTTAATTACTTAGCATACTCGTGGTTAGAGAGAGATCATAAAATTAAAGAGGCAATGGAAATGTTAGAGAAAGCATATTCTTTAAAGGAAAATGATCCTTACATAATAGATTCAATTGGTTGGGCTTATTTTTTAACAGATGACTATGTAAAAGCAGAGACATATTTAAAAAGAGCAGTTGAGTTAATGCCAGACGATGCAATAGTAAATGATCACTATGGAGATATTCTTTGGAAGTTGGGGAGAAAAATTCAAGCAAGATATTTTTGGAAAAGTGTATCTAAAATGGAAGATGTGGATGAAGAATTATTACAAAAAATAAATCAAAAAATTATAAAAGGTCTCTGAGATGAGTTATTCCAGGATAAAGTCTTATGCGAAAATTAACTTAGCTCTTAACATCACTGGAAAAACTTCTAAGTTACATAAAATTGAGAGTGTTGTTGGTTTTGTTACGTTACATGATGTTATTTTAATTAAAAAAATTCAATCTAAAAAACATATAATTTCATTTAAAGGAAAATTTTCAAAAAACATCGGCCCAAAAAACACAATTTCAAAATTGTTTAAATTTTTAGAGAAAGAAAAGTTACTTACAAGTTCTAAGTTTGAGATAAAAGTTAATAAATATATTCCATCAAAATCTGGATTGGGAGGCGGATCAATGAATGCTGCAAACATATTAAAATATTTGATTAAAAAAAAATTTATAAATCCTAATAAAAGACAATTAATTTCAATTTGTAAATCAATAGGTTCAGATGTAGCTCTCGGTCTTAATTCTACTTTTACAATTCTTAAATCCAACAATCAGATTAAAGAGTTTAAAAACTGCAAAAAATTTAATGTGCTGATTGTTAAACCTAGTTTTGGATGTTCAACAAAAGAGATATATTCAGGTGTTAAAAAATTCACAAAACCAAGATTTAATAAACTTTCTAAGAAAATGTTTAACTTTGATAATTTGAAAAAACTCAATAATTCTCTTGAGGCAATTTCTTTATCTAAGTTTCCAAAATTAAAAAATATCAAACATTTTCTTGAAAAATCTTCAAATAAGAGTTTTGTAAGAATGACAGGATCAGGTTCAGCAATTGTCGCATATTTTAAATCTAAAAAATTATGCGATGATGTAAAAAAAAAATTCAGTAGAAAATATAAAAATTGCTGGTGTAAAGTTGCAAAAACTATATAAACTCTTTTTTTTGTGTTATACGAAATTAGATTGGGGCGTAGCCAAGCGGTAAGGCACGGGTTTTTGGTACCTGCATCCTAGGTTCGAATCCTAGCGCCCCAGCCAAATATGAAAAACTTTTTTAATAAAATTTTCTCGAGCTCAAAAAACCTTTACTCATTTAAGAATAATATCAAAAAACTTTCAATAACAACGCCTGTGAAAAAAATTTTTGAGGTTATTAATTCTCACTCATCTGAAAGTGAGATTAGGTATGTTGGAGGTTGTTTGAGAAAAATATTTAATAATGAGAAAGTTGATGACATAGATTTAGCAACAAATTTAAATCCGATAGAAGTCTCCGAAATCTTAAAAAAAAATAAAATAAATTTTTATGAGTCTGGAATTGAGCATGGAACAATTACAGCAATTCTAGATGATCATAAGTTTGAGATAACATCTCTAAGAGAAGATATTTTTACAGATGGTAGACACGCAAAGGTAAAATTCTCAAAAGATTGGAAAAAAGATGCTGCGAGAAGGGATTTTACTATTAACTCTATTTATGCTGATTTAGATGGAAATATATTCGATCCTCATAATGGAAAAAAAGATATTGAAATGGGGCAGGTTAACTTTATTGGTGATCCTGAAAAAAGAATTAAAGAAGATTATTTGAGGATATTAAGATACTTAAGATTTTTTTTGAATTATTCAAAACAACCTCACAAACAAGAAATAATTAAAACAATAAAAATCAATATAAGTGGTATTTCTATAATATCTAAAGAGAGATTATTAGATGAGCTTAAAAAAATATTAAAATCAAATCAATTAGAAAAATTATCAAAAGATAAATTCAGCATCGAATTAATATTACTGATTTTTCCAGAGCTAAAGAATATCAAAAGTGTTATTAATTCAATCAAAGTTAAGAAAGAATTTTTTGTTGAATTGGATTTTATATTTATTTTATTTTTAATGATAATAGATGGGACAGATAATTTAGAATATTTCTTATACAAATATAATATTTCAAAAAAAGATCAAAAAAGAGCTTATGCTATTAATAATTTTTATAATGAAAAGGAAGGGATAAAAACTTTAAATGAAGCCAACTTAAATAAAGTTTTATACTATAATGGCAGACAAGCAGTGTTAGATATTTTAAATTTTAAAATTATAAAATCAAAGAAATTAGATAAGAAAATGTTAAGTTTATTAGAACTTTATAAAAATAAGATTACACCAAGTTTGCCTGTTGGAGCTGATTTATTAATGACAAGATACAAAATACCAGAGGGAAGACAATTGGGAAGTATGCTTAAATTAATTGAGGAAGAGTGGGTAAGAAATAATTTTGAAATTACTGAAAAACAAATCGATAATATTGTTAAAGGTTAAAGATATTTGACGTCTTTAATTTCAAAGTTTTTTACTCCAGCGGGAGTATTTATCTCCACAAGATCTTTTTTATTTTTTCCAATAAGACCTTTACCTATTGGTGATTGAAAATATAATAATTTTTTTTTTAAGTCTGCCTCATCTCTTCCAACTATTTTGTAATCTATCTTTTCACCAGTATCTAAATTTTCTAGAAATACAGTGGCACCAAAAATCACTTTGCCATCATTATTAATTTTAGTAACATCAATAACGTTTGCTCTTGCTATAATATCATTTATTTCTGTTATTCTGCCTTCGTTGTGAGACTGTTCCTCTTTTGCTGCATGATACTCAGCATTTTCTTTTAAGTCTCCGTGAGATCTTGCTTCAGCAATTGCAGCAACTATTTCAGGTCTTTTTTTTTCTTTTAAAAAAATTAGTTCTTCTTTCAATTTATTTAATCCATTTAGAGTGATTGGTTCTTTATCCATTTTATTTCCATTTTGCATGAGGAGGTAATGACATTAATATTCCCTCAACATTACCACCTGTTTGTAATCCAAATTTTGTGCCTCTGTCATACAGTAAATTAAATTCTGCATATCTTCCTCTTTTAATATATTGATTTTCTTTATCTTTAGAAGTCCATTTTTTTTTAATTTTTTTACTTATAATTTTTTGAAAAATAGACTCAAAAGTAACACCAACATCTCTGACAAATTTAAAATTTTTTTCAAAATTATCTTTTTTATAATCAAAAAAAATACCACCTATTCCACGAGGTTCTTTTCTATGAGGTAGATAAAAATATTCATCACACCACTTTTTATATTTCTTATAATAATTTTTGTCATGTCGATTACACATATCCCTAAGTATTTTATGAAACACCTCTTTTTCTTTGTTATCTTTTTTTGAAGGCGTAACATCAATACCTCCACCGAACCAATCAAAAGTCGTACAAATATATCTAGTGTTAAAATGCATCGCGGGAATTAAAGGGTTTTTCATATGCATTACTACAGATATACCCGATGCCCAGAACCTAGGATCTTTTTGAGCACCTGGTATATTTTGTTGAAATTTTTTTGGAAATTTTCCATAAACTTTTGAAAAATTAACACCCACTTTATCAAAAACTTTTCCATCTTTTAAAATTCTATATTCACCACCACCTTCATCTTTTTTTAAATTTCTTCTCCATGTAGTCGACTTGAAACTGATCTTGTTTTTTTCAAAATCACCAATAGTTTTACAAAACATTTCCTGCAAAGATTTAAACCAATTACTTGTTAATTTTTGTTTTATTTCTAGATCCATTTAAATTAATTCATTTTGTTTTAAGCACTCAGCCAATACTATTGCAACAGAAGAAGAAATATTAAGAGAACGCTTATTATTTCTCATTGGAATTTTTAACCTATTATTTATCATTTTATGCACATATTCAGGCACTCCTGCACTTTCTCTTCCAAATAAAATTGTATCATTTTTTTTAAACTTAAATTGTGTATATGAGCTAGAGGCTTTTGTTGTCATGAGTATAATTCTTTGACTCTGTTTTTCATCAAAAAATTGATCTGAGCTCTCATAATATCTAATCTCTTTTTCATCCATATAATCCATCACAACCCTTTTAAATCTTTTATCATTTAATAAAAAACCACAAGGCTCGATTATTTCTAATTTCGCCCCTAAACAGGCACAAGTTCTTATGATGGCAGCAGTATTTTGAGGAATATCAGGTTCAAATAGTGCAATTTTTGGCCCATCATTAATTAGATTATGTGTCATTCTATCAGTAGAAAAATAATACTTTTTTATTATATGTAATCATATATTAACTACCTAAATCAACATATAGAATTATTAAAACCTATAGATAGTGGAAAAGAAAACTAAAAGAAGAGATTTTTTATTTACAGCTACTTATGCAGTGGGAGCTGTGGGAGCAGGTGCAGTGATTTGGCCTATGATAGATCAAATGAACCCAGATGCTTCGGTAAAAGCACTAGCGAGTACTGAAGTTGATGTAAGTGCAGTTGATCCTGGAAAAACTATTACTGTACTGTGGAGAGGAAAACCAGTTTTTATCAGAAGAAGAACACAAGAAGAAATAGCAGAGGCTAAAGCTGTCAAGATGGAAGATTTAAAGCATCCAGAAAAAGATGAAGATCGTGCAAAAGATCCAGAGTGGCTTGTTATGCTCGGAGTATGTACGCACTTAGGTTGTGTGCCTTTAGATCAAAAAGGAGATTACAATGGATGGTTCTGCCCATGTCATGGTTCTCATTATGATACTTCAGGAAGAATTAGAAAAGGTCCAGCCCCAACAAATATGGAAATCCCTGAATATAAATTTGTTGATGCTAACACAATTAAGATTGGATAATTTTTTATGAGTGAACACGAATACACACCAAAATCAAAAGTTGGAAAATGGTTTAACGATAGGTTACCTCTTTTAACTTTAGCAAATCATTTAACAGATTACCCAACACCAAAAAATTTGAATTATTGGTGGACTTTTGGTGGAATTCTTACCTTTTGTTTAATTACTCAAATTGTAACCGGATTAGTTTTAGCAATGCATTATATTGCACATGCTGATATGGCGTTCCAAAGTGTCGAACATATAATGAGAGATGTAAACTACGGATGGTTGATAAGATATATACATGCAAATGGTGCTTCAATGTTTTTCTTAGCAGTATACATTCACATATTCAGATCTTTGTTTTACGGCTCATATAAATCACCGAGAGAAATTATATGGATTATTGGTATAATCATTTATCTTCTTATGATGGCAGCTGCTTTCTTAGGCTATGTTTTGCCATGGGGACAAATGAGTTTTTGGGGAGCTACAGTTATTACAAATTTATTTAGTGCAATTCCTTTGGTAGGTGAGGGAATAGTAACATGGTTATGGGGAGGATATTCAGTAGATAACCCAACACTTACAAGATTTTTCACTCTACACTACTTAATTCCTTTTTTAATTTTAGGTTTAGTCGTTTTACATATTTGGGCTCTTCACGTTCCTGGAAATAATAATCCAATTGGTATTGATATAAAAAAACCATCAAAAGACACAGTTCCATTTCATCCATACATAGTTATTAAAGATGGTTTTGCGTTGTTGATGTTTATGATTGTTTTTGCTTTTTTTGTTTTCTATACACCAAATATTTTAGGTCATGCTGACAATTACATTGAAGCTAATCCTCTTGTAACACCAGCTCACATTGTTCCAGAGTGGTATCTTTTACCTTTTTATGCAATTTTGAGATCAGTCCCAGATAAACTTTTAGGAGTTATAGCGATGTTGTCTGCTATTCTGATATTAGCTGCATTACCTTGGTTAGATACATCAAAAATTAGATCTGCAGTTTTTAGACCTTTGTATAAACAGTTTTATTGGATCTTAGTAGCTGATGTTTTAATTTTAGGATACGTTGGAGCTATGCCAGCAGAGGGGCTTTACTTGTTAATCGCAAGGGTTGCTACAGCATATTACTTCCTTCATTTTTTAGTTGTGCTACCAATTTTAGGATTTAAGGAAAGAACCACACCCGTTCCTTTGAGTATTACCGAACCTATTTTAGGTGGATCACCAAATCTTGCTGCGGTGAAAAAAAAGGATACTTTTAAAGATCAGTGAAAAATTTTTTTAGATTATCGTTTTTAATAGCACTATTACTTGGATTTCAATTTAATTCTAATGCAGCTGAAAAAGTTGAATATTTGAAAACAGATTGGAGTTTTAAAGGTCCTTTTGGAAAATTTGACAGAGCCTCACTTCAAAGAGGATATCAAGTTTATCAAGAAGTATGTTCGTCATGCCATTCTATGAAATATTTGAGTTATAGAAACCTAGTAGAAGAGGGTGGGCCTGAGTTTTCAGTGGAACAAGCAAAAGCCATTGCAGCATCTTTCGAGGTAAAAGATGGACCAAATGCGGATGGTGAAATGTTTATGAGACCAGGAAGGTTGTCAGATAAATTTGTAATGCCTTACGAAAATGAAAAAGCCGCTCAAGCAGCAAATGGTGGTGCATATCCACCTGATATGACTGTTTTAGTAAAAGCTAGAGGAGGTGGAGTTGATTATATCTATTCACTCCTTCAAGGATATGAGGATCCGCCAGCTGGAGTGACTTTAGATGATGGTGTTTATTACAATAAATACATGTATGGAAATAAGATTAAAATGTCCAATCAACTTTCTGATGGTTTGGTAGAATACTCAGATGGTACGAATGCCTCTGTGGAACAAATGGCAAAAGATGTTACAACTTTTTTAATGTGGACTGCAGAACCTCATTTAGAGACACGTCATAAAATGGGTTTTAAAGCAATAGTTTACTTAATTATATTAACAGTTTTAGTTTATTTCAGTATGAAGAGAATCTGGTCACGTATTGAAACGAAAGTTTAAAACATCACCGTCTTTAACAATATAGTCTTTACCTTCCAATCTCATTTTTCCATTTGTTTTAGAATTTACCCATCCATCATTTTCAACAAAATCATTATAAGAAATAGTCTCAGCTCTAATAAATCCTTTTTCAAAATCAGTATGTATTTCACCAGCAGCTTTTGGAGCTAAACAATTTTTCTGAATAGTCCAGGCTCTTGTTTCCTCAGGGCCTGAGGTAAAAAAAGTGTCTAATTCTAAAATCTTATAACCTTTTTGTATCAACATATCCAAGCCAGTGTCCTTTAAACCAATCATTTCCATATAGTTTTTTCTTTCTTCACTATCTAATTCATTGATTTGATTTTCAATATCAGCTGATACAATCAAAGTGTTTTCTAAACCAAATTTTTCTAAGAATGATTTAGTGTAACCGTTTCCATTTTGGACACTTTTCTCATCAACATTACAAACAAATATTTTAGGCTTCAAAGACAATAAACCACTTAAATTTAGTTGTTTTTTGCTAAATTCTGATTTTAAACTTGTTAAATCTTGATCATTATTAATTAAATCTAAACAACTTTGAAGAATTTTAATTTGATCCTCATCAATATTTTTTTTGTTATTTTTTTCAAGTCTTTTTTGAATGGACTCTAAATCTGCAAGTTTCATTTCTGTCTCAATTATTTCAAGATCTCTAACAGGGTCAACTGTAGGATTTACATTTTGAATATCACTAGAGTCAAAACATCTAATCATATGTATTACAGCGTCTACTTCTCTGATATGAGATAAAAATTTATTTCCCAAACCTTCACCTTTAGATGCACCCTTTACAAGACCAGCTATGTCAACAAAAGAAATAGTAGTAGGTATAATTTTTTTTGATTTAGAAATTTTGGCTAAATTTTCTAATCGATAATCAGGCACACTAACTACTCCAATATTTGGATCAATTGTACAAAATGGAAAGTTAGCTGCTTGAGCTTTATTGGAATTAGTTAATGCATTGAAGAGAGTAGATTTACCCACATTTGGCAAACCAACGATCCCACACTTGAAACTCATTATTTATTATTTACTGTACTAGAAAAAAGATCTAATTTTTTTTCAACAAGAAAAGAAATTGAGTCATTTATATGGTTTGATATTTTTTCAATACCTAATGACTCATCTTCGTCAAAATTTTGTAAAACATAATCTGAAACCTCGATGTTTCCTTTGGGTTTACCTATACCTATTCTAACTCTAGAATAATCTTTGCCGATAAACTTATCAATCGATGCAATTCCATTGTGTCCTGCGCTTGATCCTCCAAATTTAGCTTTAATTTTTCCAAATTCCACATCTAGATCATCATGAAAAACTATTACATCTTGAGCATCAATTTTAAAATATTCAATAAGCTCTCTAATACAAATTCCTGAATTATTCATAAAGGTCAAAGGTTTGATGGCATAAACTTTAACATTTCCTATATTGCCAGTGGTTAATAGGCCTTTAAATTTTGGTTTTTGTTTTGATAAACTAAATTTTTTGTTTATTGCGTCTATAATTTTAAACCCAACATTATGTCGATTATTTTCACTGTCTGGTGTTGGATTACCCAATCCTACAAATAAAAGCATGATCTATTGATTAATTTTCAATTTAGTTGATTATTTTTTTTCTTCAGGAGGTTTTTTGTCAGCAGGTTTTTTATCATCACCCTCTTTTTTATCTCCTTTATCACCCTCAGTAGCAGCTTTATCCCCATCGGCCGCTGCAGTAGTTGCACCCTCAGCTCCTTCTTCACCCTCTCCAGCTTCTGCTTCAGCAGGTTTTTCAGGTTCTTTCATAACCGTTGGAGCTGCTAATGTTGCTATTACGAAATCCCTTCCTTGAATTGTTGGAACAACTTCTGGATCTAATTTTACTGAAGAAATTTTGAAGCTTTCTCCAATATCAACACCATCTAGATCTATTGTTAAATTTTCAGGTATTTTTTCACTTGGACATTTTAATTCTACTTTTCTTCTTACAATATTCAAAACCCCACCTTTTTTAAGACCAGGCGACTTGTCGTGATTAATAAAATTTACAGGTACTTCTATCTTTATTTTTACACCTGGAAGTACTCTTAAAAAATCTACGTGAATTGGTTCATCGGTTATGATATGATATTTAATCTCTCTTGGTAATACATTTTGGTTACTTCCATCAACATTAAGAGTGATTATGCTTGAAAAGAAATTTTCTTTTTCAATCAAAGTTTTAAGTAATTTTTTTGAAATAGATATTTTTTGATTTTTATCTTTACCACCGTATATAATAGCTGGAACATTTCCACTATTTCTAATAGCGTTTAACTGTCCTTTGGTAGTATTGTCTCTAATGTTTGCTTCTATTGAACTCATAAAACAGAGCTTTTTAACTCATGTTTATAAATAATCAAGGAATTTATTTAAATAAATCTGATACAGATGTTGAATTTGAAATTCTCTTTATTGCTTCACCCATTAGACCTGATATTGGCAAAACCTCAATATTTTTGACATTTTTAGTTTTATGAACATTGTCTATTGTATCAGTTATTACTAAATTTTTAATTACTGAGTTTTTAATTTTTTTAATTGCATCTCCACTTAAAACTCCATGAGTAATATAAACGTACACATCTTTTGCCCCACGAGATTTCAAAGCTTTTGCTGCATTAACAATTGTACCCCCTGAATCAATTATATCATCAACTATAATACAGGTTTGACCTTTTACATCACCGATGACGTTCATAACTTGTGATTGTCCAGGTTTAGGTCTTCTTTTATCAACAATAGCTAGTCCTACATTTAAAAGTTTTCCAAGTGCTCTAGCTCTTTCAGTTCCTCCCACATCAGGTGCAACACAAATAATTTTTTTACTTTTAATTTTCTTTCTAGCGTGTCTTGCAAATATTGGAGTAGAAAATAAGTTATCAACAGGAATATCAAAGAAACCTTGAATTTGACCTGCATGCAAATCTACAGTTACCACTCTATCAGCACCAGCTTTAGTAATTAGATTTGAGACAAGCTTTGCAGATATCGAAGTTCTTGGAACAACTTTTCTATCTTGTCTTGCATATCCAAAATAAGGTATTACTGCCGTTATATTTTTTGCTGAGGACCTTTTTAGAGCATCAATGCATAACAATAATTCCATTAAATTATCGTTTGCTGGAGAAGAGATAGATTGAACAATAAAAATACTGTTTCCTCTTATATTTTCATTTATTTCAATATAAATTTCGCCATCAGCAAATTTTCTAATACTTGAATTTACAAGTTTTGTTTTTAAGTATTTAGCAATGTTTTTACTTAAAACTTTATTGCTGTTTCCAGTTAATAATTTCATTGAAAAACTCTAATTAATCATAATTAATGAAATATTTCTACCATAATCATCATGATTTAAACGCAAAGACCTTCTTGCACTAAAAAAATTATTTTTTTTGGGAAAAGTATCAATATTTATCGTATCTAAATTTGTAATTTTCATTAATTTGAGTTGTAATTTAACATATTTTGATAAATCAAAATAAATTAAGTTTTTTCTTTTTTTAAAAAAAACTTTATTTCTTTTGTCTTTTTTTAGGAATTTTTTTTTAAAATCTTCTTTTACGTTATAGCTTTTTTGGGCAATACAAGGACCTATAACAGCAATTATATTCTTATTTTCACAGCCCTTTTTAATCATGAAATTTATTACTTTTGAAATAATTCCTTTATATGCACCTTTCCATCCAGCATGAATAGCAGCTACCATCTTTTTTTTTTTATCATAAATTAATATTGGTACACAATCAGCTGTAAGAATTCCAATTGGCAATCTTGGAATGTCAGTAATTACTGCATCTGCTCTCTTTTTTTTTAGGTACTTAGAATATTTATTGATGAAAATAAATTTATTACTATGTATTTGATGCAGTAAAAAAATATTTTTTGAATTTTTACTAATTTTTTTTTTAACAATTCTCAAATTTTTAAAAACTTTTGTTTTGTAGTCATTAGAACCTGGTCCACAATTTAAACTTTTATAAATACCTGTCGAGCACCCACCTTTATTATTGAAAAAACCATGTTTGATTTCTTTTAATTTAGATAATTTTTTTGAAACTATCAATTAAACCCCAATTTATATTTATTATTTTTCTTTTTAATAAACATTACCTTAAATAAATTTCCCATTTCTTTATCATCTATTAGTCTTTTTAATCTATAATAAATATCTGCTTTTTTTGAAAAGTTTTGATTTTGCGAAATTATTTCAGCTCTATTTTTTATTCCTAATTTTACTAAAAAGCTCCCTTGAGTTGTTATTAAATCTTTTAAGCCACCCAATTGATCAATTATTTTTTTAAAAAGGTAAAAATTTATATTATGGGTAATATCTGATTTCCCAATATTTTCTAAAACATTGCTGTGTTTATGATTTGAAATTGATTTAAGAGTATTTTTCATCTTTTTTTCCATATACCCGTAATCTATTATTAGAAGACCACCGTTATTTTTTTTAATCATATCAGTGATTTTTTTTAAATAACTTACTCCAACTAATGAGTATTCAATAAATTTTTGATTTTTTGAAATATTGTAACCAATTTCTTTCTCAAATTTACTCATATTAAAACTTTTTTCATTAAAAAAGGCTTTTTTTTTATTTTTAAAAATTACATATCTTTCGAACCATATATCTCTTTTTTTTATAAATTGTTTTATTGCCATTGCGTCAAAAAATTCATTAGCAATAAAAATTGTTGGAAATTTTTTTATTTCTTTCAGATCGGTAATCCAAATTATTTTATCTTTGTCTAATTTATCTTTTTGAATTTTTTTTAATTTTAGACTCTTTTCATGAATTAAAAAATTGCATGAGTCAAAAAACATTGGAAACTTTTTAAAAGTTTCAAGTAAAATTTTCATCATTTCACCATTTCCTGCACCAAGTTCTACCAAATTAATTTTTTTTGGATTTCCTAAATTTTCCCAAAATCCTAAAATCCAAATAGCTATCATCTCAGAAAACATTCTGGAAATATTTGGTGCAGTTATAAAATCACCTTTTCGTCCGAAAGGACTTTTTTGCATATAGTATCCTTTTTTTTTATCATACAGAGCAAAATTGATAAATTTATCTAAAGAGATTTCAAAATTATTTTTGATGATCATATTTTTTTAAAGTCAAATAAGAACCAAATATAAAAAATACTAAACATAAAATTTGTCCCATACTCAAGCTAAACAAGACATAACCTAATTGTTCATCTGGAATTCTTAAAAATTCTATTAGAAATCTGAATGTAGAGTAAAATATTAAAAATATTCCAGATATGAAACCAGGATTTTTAGCTGATGATCTTTTATGAAAATATATCAATATAAAAAACAATAACAGACCCTCAAAAAAAGCTTCATAAAGTTGAGATGGATGACGATATATTTCATCAATTTTTTCAAATTTAACTCCCCATGGTAAGCCAGTTTCTTTCCCATAAAGCTCCGAATTAATAAAATTTGCAATACGCCCAAAAAAGATTCCTACAGGAGCAACTAAAGAGACAACATCAAGATAAATATATGAATTATGACTATGCTTTCTTGCAAACCATATGCTCATCACAATTACACCTAATAGTCCACCATGGAATGACATTCCCCCATTCCAAATTTTAAAAATTTCAACAGGGTTTACTAAATAGTAATCAAAATTATAAAAAATTATGTAACCTAATCTGCCACCAATTATAATACCCAAGATTACAAAAGTAATGTAATCGTCGAATTTTTCTTTTAAGCTATCGTCTTTTATAAAAATTCTTTTTGCTAAAACCCATCCAGCAAGGATTCCAAATATATACGATAAAGAATACCACCTAAACTCTAAAGAAAACAAACTAAATGCAACTGGGTCAAAATTATTAATGAACATTTTTAATTATAATAATAGAGTAAAGATATATTAACTTATTTAATAAATATATGAAAAATTCAAAATTCGTATTTGATAAATTTACTAAACTTTTAGAACAAGGATTAGTCTCATCTAGAGACTTAAAAAATGAGATAGTAAACATTTTAAAATCAAAAAGAGATGAAATTGTATTTAAAATGAAATTAACGAGTAAGGATGAGTTTGATATTCTTTCTAAAAGAGTCGAAAATTTGGAGAAAAAACTTGAAAAAAAAGAGGCTTTGAAAAAAAAGATTAAACGGGCAAAAAAATCTTAACCTCAAGTCCATTCAAATTAGATTTATTTAATTTTATATTACCCCCGTGAGAACGGACGATATCAGATGCTATTGATAGACCAAGACCCACACTAGATTTTGAATCTGCCCTTCCTTTATCTATTTTATAGAAAGGTTTAAACACATTGTCATATTCACTATTTGGTATTCCTGGACCGTCATCTTCAACTTTTATTACTAAGTTTGTTTTATTTTTTGTAAGTTCAACATTTATTTTGTTTCCGTATTTAATAGAATTTTCTATAAGATTATTCAGACATCTTTTAATTAAATTTTTTCGCCCATTTAAATAAACTCTTGGTGGTATTTCTTTCGTAATATTTTCGTTATTATATTTGATTATAATTTCATCCATTAAATCACTAAGATTAAAAAGTTCATCTTTTTCAACAAAAGAGGAGCTTGTAAATTGCAAATACTCATTAAGCATTTTTTCCATTTCATTTATATCCTCAGCTAACTTACCAGCTAAGGATTTATCTTTTATAAACTCAGTTTGTAATTTCATTCTCGTTAAAGGTGTTCTTAAATCATGACTAATCCCAGATAGCATCTCAGATCTTTGATTTAAATGTCTCATTATTCTTTTTCTCATTCTATCAAATTCATAACCTGCCTGACGTATCTCAGCTGCGCCTGAAGGCTTAAATTCGTCAACATTTTCGCCTCTCCCAAATTTTTCAGCAGCTTTGGCTAAAGCTGTAATTGGTCTTGTTTGATTTTTTAAAAATATTAGTGAAATAATGACAACAATAAATGCTGGAACTGTTATCCACAATCCAAACAATCTTGCAGATGTACTTGTTAGTCTATCTTTAGGAACAATAAATTTGAAATAACCATTTTGATATTTTATTCTTAGATCAACTAGCTCTTTATAGCTTGTTGTATCAAACCAAAATATTTCTAATGCAAACCTAGATTTTAATTCTCTCCTCAGTGTTCTATCTATTGGACTAAACCATCTTTCATTGTAAGAAAAATTAAAATTATCATCTTCAATAAATTCAATATTCAAATCTTGATATAATGAAAAAATATTTTTAATGTCGTCTTTTTCGTAATTGTCATTACTATAAACTTCAATAAAAGTTTGAATTTCACTAACTAATGCTCGTGTCATTCCTTTATTGGTTTTTATCCAAAGACTATCAAAAAAAACTATTGTAATTATTAATTGAATTAAAATCACTGGAATAGCAACTATCAATAAAGCTCTGTAGAATAATCTTTTTGGCAATAAATTTTTTACCAATTTATTCAATCCATAAAACATAGCCAGCTCCCCTTATAGTTTGAAGAAATTTAGGATTTTTTGGATCTATTTCAATTTTTTTTCTCAATCTTGTTATAATAACATCAATTGATCTTTCTTTGTCTAGGTCAATTAATTTTCCAATTTCTTCTCTCTCAAATACTTTTCCTGGATTGTTAATCATTTTTTCTAATATTTTTTTTTCAGTATTATTTATTTTGAATTCTGAATTACCATGAAATATTATTTGTTTATTCAAATCAATTTGAACGTTTTCAAATTTTATAATTTTTTTAAAATTATTTTTTTTTGTTTTATTAATTATATTTTTAATTCTTAGGTCCAGTTCTTTAGGTTCGAATGGTTTCGACAAATAATCATCTGCTCCCATCTCAAGCCCCTCTATTCTTTCATTTGGCTCACCTTTTGCAGTCAATAATATTACTGGAGTATTTACATTTTCTTTATGCTCTTTTAAAAAATCTAATCCACTTTTTCCAGGCATCATTATGTCTAAGATTATTAAATCAAATTTAATGATGCTTATTTTTTCTGATGCATTTTCTGCACTATCAGCTGTGGTAATTAAATATTTTTTCTCATTTAAATATTTTTTAACTAATGATCTTATACCTTCATCATCATCGACTACTAAAATATGAGCTTGAAAATTATCCATTTATTATTCTATTTAAAACTTCATCAAAATTAAGAACTTCCTGAGAGCTTGAATTTAGTAATGCGTTATAAATTCTTTTTTTTTGTATTTCAAAAATCTCTTTAAAAATTTTTTTTCCTTTTTCATTTAGAAAAATATGCTTAATTCTTGTATCATTATCATCTTTATTAAAAAAAATTATCTCAAGTTTAATTAAGTCTTTTAAAACTCTATTTAAACTTTGCTTTGATACTTTAAGTTTTCTCATAAGTTCTGAAATCGATATTCCCTCATACATAGATATTAAATGAATAGTTTTTTGATGGGCTAAACCAATATGATATTTATTGAGAATTTTTTTTGAGTCTGAAAAAGTTTCTCTATAACTGATAAATAATTTTTCAATTAAATGTTTTAATTGTTCATCTTTTAAATATAAAAGCTCTTTCATCACAGGTAAGTTATATTGACATATTATATATACATAGATATTTTTCAGTAATAATTTTATATTTCATACATGATACCTTACGATAAAAGATCTGGTAAAATATGGTACAATGACGAATTAGTAGATTGGTCAGATGTTAAAGTGCATGTTTTAAGTCATGGATTACATTATGCTAGCTGTGTTTTTGAAGGAGAAAGAGTTTATGATGGCTCAATCTTTAAACTAGAGGAGCATACTTCAAGATTTTTTTACTCAGCAAGGCGAATGGGATTCGAAATACCTTATTCTGAAGCGGAAATTAACGCTGCTTCAAATTCTATAATAAAAAATCAAAAAGTTGAAAATGGGTACGTGAGACCAGTAGCCTGGAGAGGAAGTGAAATGATGGCAATCTCTGCTCAACAAACAAAAATTCATGTTGCAATTGCGACCTGGGAATGGGGTTCGTATTTTGACCCAAAATTAAAAGTTGAGGGAATTAAATTGAATATTTCAAATTGGAGGAGGCCAGCTCCCAATACAATTCCATGGGATACAAAAGCTTCAGGTCTATATATGATATGTACACTTTCAAAACATGAAGCTGAAAAAAATGGTTATACAGACTCTTTAATGTTAGATCATGAAGGTAATATTGCTGAGGCAACTGGGGCAAATATTTTTTTCAAAGATAAGAATGGTGAGCTTCATACACCTGTTCCAGATTCTTTTCTGGACGGAATTACAAGAAGAACAGTAATTGAAATTGCAAAATCTAAAAATATCAAAGTTAATGAAAGAAAAATTAATCCTAAAGAATTACAGGATTTTGTTGGATGTTTTTTAACAGGGACTGCAGCAGAAGTGACTCCTGTGTCGTGTATTGCTGATAATGAATTTAAAGTTTGTGATTTAATAATTGGTTTAAACGAAAGTTATCAGCAACTAGTTAGAAAAAAGAAAGCAGCCTAATCTTTGCTATCCTCTGAAATTGCGTGATCAATTCCCTTTCGCATATATTCATAACCAGTGAAAAGAGTTAAAGCAGCCGAAAGCCATAGGAGAATCATGCCAATAGTTTGGGCATTATAGTCTTGAAAATTAATAATTTTATTTCCAGTTTCACCTGACAACAAAAGAGCTATAGAAACCATTTGTAATATAGTTTTCAATTTTGCTAAATTTGAAACTGGTAATTTAATTTTTCCTTTAGCTAAAAATTCTCTTAATCCTGAAATCAATATTTCTCGAGTTAAGATAATGATCGCAGCTATTACTTCATAATTTCTAATAGTGCCATCCATTACCAAAAGTATAAGAGCAGTTGCAACAATAATCTTATCTGCTATTGGATCTAGTAATTCCCCAAGCTTTGACTCTTCCCCAAGAAATCTGGCTAACATTCCATCTAAAAAATCTGTGAAAGATGCAACTATAAATAAAATTAAAGCTGTTAAATCCCCGTAAAATCCAGGCAAGTAAAAAGACAATACAAAAAAAGGAACAATTAATATCCTTCCAATAGTCAAAATATTTGGTATTTTTTTAAGCATATTTTTTTTTATTCATGAAAAAAGTTATATATCTTTTTTGCAACTTTTGCCTCAACACCCTCAACTGATTTTATCTCATCAAGACTAGCAGACTCAACAGCCCGTGCTGAACCAAAATGATTTAATAAAGCTCTTTTTCTAATAGAACCAATACCTTCAATCTGATCTAACAATGACTTGCTTATTCCTTTTTTTCTTTTAGCTCTATGAGCACTAATAGCAAATCTATGAGATTCATCTCTTATTCTTTGTAGAAAGAAAAGAGTGGGGTCATTTTTTTCAAATTTAAACTCTTTGCCATTATGAAAAAAGGTTTCATTTCCACTATTTCTTAACTTCCCCTTAGCCATCGCTATAATTGGTAAATCATGAAGTCCTAGTTCATTTAAAGTTTCTCTAGCGACCGAGTACTGACCTTTTCCACCATCAACGAGCACTAAGTCAGGAAAAGTGAGGTAATTATCTTTTTCTTGGATAGCTCTCTTGAATCTTCTATTTAACACTTCTCGCATCATCCCATAGTCATCTTGTTCATTTTGTTTAAGTTTGATATTAAATTTTCTGTATCTCTTTTTAATAAATCCCTCATCGCCATAAGCAATTAAAGCTCCGACACTATTTGTTCCCTGAATATGACTATTGTCATAAACCTCTATAAGATTAATACTTGTCTCAAGATTAAATTTGCTTGCTACTGAATCAAATAGTTCTTTATTATTTTGACTCTCATAAAGCTTTCTATTTAAACTATCTTTGGCATTTTTAATTGCTTGATGAATAACTTTTAACTTTGAGCCTTTTTTGGCAACTGAAATGTTAATTTGCTTTTCCTCTTTTTGAGAAAGAGTTTTCTCGACTAAAATTTTTTCCTTTATTTCTTCTGATAGTATTATTGATGAGGGTACACTTTTGTTTTCATAAAATTGAGAAACAAATGAGTTTAATATATCACTAAGTTTTTCATCAGGATCGTGTTTTGGAAAAAAAGCTTGATTTCCCCAGTTTTGCTTTGATCGATAAAAAAAAACTTGAATACATGTTTTTCCAGACTCTTTATACCCAGCAATTACGTCTGCCTCAATTAAATTTGCTTCATTAATTCTTTGAGACGATTGAATAATATTTAAAGATTTTATTCGATCTCTTAAGATTACTGCTTTTTCAAAATCTAAATTTTCACTTGCTTTTTCCATTAGTTCTGAAAGATTTTTTTGTATCTTTCTTGATTTTCCAGAAACAAATTCTATTGCGTCATCCACAGTTTTTTTATATTCATCTTTTTCTATATAACCTACACATGGACCTGAGCATCTTTTAATTTGATATAAAATACATGGACGTTGTCTATTTTTAAAAACAGTATCATCGCAAACTCTTAAGTGAAAAATTTTTTGTATCATCTTTATAGTCCAATTAGCTGAACCAGCTGATGCAAATGGTCCAAAATAAAATCCTTCTTTTGTTTTCTTCCCTCTGTGTCTTTTAATTTGTGGCCATTGATCTTTATTTCCAATAAAAATGAATGGAAAAGATTTATCATCTCTTAGAAGGATATTAAATTTTGGTTTATATTTTTTGATTAAATTAGCTTCAAGTAATAATGCTTCGCTCTCATTTGAAGTAGTTGTTATCTCAAGCTTTCTTGTTTGAGACAACATTCTTTCAGTCCTTATTATATGATTTTTCTCCACAACATAGCTTTTAAGTCTGTTAGGTAAATTTTTTGCTTTTCCAACATAAAGGATATCACCTTTTTCGTTAAGCATTCTGTAAACACCTGGCAGTTTAGGAATTAAAGGTAGTTCTTTTTTTATTACTTCTTTTCCGGTTTCAGAACTTATCATGACTTCTTTTTTTGGTAATTTGAATACCAACTGATGAACATTCTTTTAAAATCTCCATTTTCTCAATTTTAAGCATTATTTTTGCAATCCTTTTATCTTTGAATAATTCATCAAAAACAGATTCTGCTAAAGTTTCTAGGAAATTGTAATGCTTTTTTTTAACCAGTTTTGTAATAAGTTTTACAATTGTACTATAATTTACAATAGATTTAATGTCCTTATCATTTGAAGGCTTTTTATCTTGATAATCAATTTCAAGACTAAATTTTACTTTTTGAGGTTTTTCTTTTTCAAAATCATAATAACCTAGTTTTAAATCCAAAATAAGTTCATTAATAAGTATTTTTTTTTCATAATTAAATAGATTTTTAGACTTATCAATCTTTACAATTTTAAGATTATTTTTTTTCATTCTTTCCCTTTTATTATGTCTGGTGTTTGCCAGTTTAAACTTTGACCACTATCTATAGCTATAACCTGTCCGGTAATAGATCTGTTTTTTAAAAAAAAGTCAACTGCGTTACAAATCTCAATTACATCAACTTGTTTTTTAAGCGGAGTCGCTAAATACTGACTTTTAAAGTGTTTTTCTGATTGTCTTTTATTTTTAATTGTTGGTCCAGGAGCTATACCATTAACCCTTATGTTTGGTGATAAGCTCATCGCACTAGTTTTGGTCAAAGTATATAAACCGGTTTTGCTTAAGGTATATGAAAAAAAATATGGAGTTAGTTTAAATACTCTTTGGTCAACGATATTTATTATATTGTTATTTTTCCCTCGAATATTTTTTGAAAATTCTTTTGATAAAAGAGCAGGGGCTTTTAAGTTTGTTGAAATATGTTTTTCCCAGCTTTTTGAGGTAAAATTATTCAATTTATCATTTTCAAACAATGAAGCATTATTTACTAAACAGTCAAAAAATTTCATTTTTGACTTTGAGAATTTTATTATTTTATAAATATCCCTCTCTTTACTTAAATCACCACTTACTAAATAAATTTTTGTTCCAAATTTTTCTAATCTATTTTTTAAGATTTCAGCTTTTGACTTTGATTTATTATAATGAATCGTAATTTCTACGTTAGGACCAGATAATTTCTCAGCTATTGCAGCACCAACTCTAGTAGCACCACCAGTAATGATTATTTTCCGTGCTTCCATTTTTTATCTCTTTTTTTAGTTACCTTTGTTCCAGGCATACCCATTGTTGATCTTCCTTTTGGATAAAGTTTATTTTTAACATCATACTGTCTTATTTTAGGATTTAACGTTATTTCTAATTCTGTGCTTTCCAATTTTCTTATTTCATCTCTTATTTTTGCCGCCTCTTCAAATTCAAGGTTTGAAGCAGCTTCCTTCATCTTCTTATCGAGAGCCTTGAGGTGTTTTTTTAAGTTACCACCAACGTTAGATCCCTCACTTATTTTTACATAGTCTTTTTCATAGACACTTTCTAAAATATCACTGATTTCTTTTTTCACTGACTTAGCATCTATTTTATGTTTTTTATTATAATCGAGCTGGATTTTTCTTCTTCTCTCAGTTTCTTTAATTGCTTTTTTAATACTCTTTGTCTCTTTATCAGCATATAAAATCACCTTACCCTCTACATTTCTTGCTGCCCTTCCAATAGTTTGGATCAAGGAAGTTTCAGATCTTAAAAAACCTTCTTTGTCAGCATCTAAAATGCCAACTAATGCGCATTCAGGTATATCTAAACCTTCTCTTAAAAGATTTATTCCAACTAAAACGTCAAACACTCCCATTCTTAAATCTCTCATTATTTCAATTCTCTCTAAGGTATCTATATCTGAATGCAGGTATCTAACTTTAATGCCATTTTCATGAAGATATTCTGTAAGATCTTCAGCCATTTTTTTTGTAAGTGTAGTTACTAATACTCTATGATTATTTTCTATAACTTTTTTACATTCATGCATTAAGTCATCAACTTGATTTTTAGCTGGTCTGATTTCCACTGGGGGATCAATTAATCCCGTAGGTCTGATAACTTGATCAATAAATTTACCTTTAGTTTGCTCTAATTCCCAAGGTCCTGGTGTCGCTGAAACAAATACAGTTTGTGTTCGCATTAGATCCCATTCCTCAAATTTTAGTGGTCTATTATCCATACAAGACGGAAGTCTAAATCCATATTCAGCCAAAGTACTTTTCCTTGATCTATCACCTTTGTACATTCCATTAAGCTGAGGAACAGTGACATGACATTCATCTACAAAGATTAATGTATTATCAGGAAAATATTCAAAAAGAGTAGGCGGTGGCTCTCCTGGTTTTCTTCCAGACAAAAATCTTGAATAATTTTCAATTCCTGCACATGAACCAGTTGCCTCAATCATTTCAAGATCAAATTTAGTTCTTTCCTCTAATCTTTGTGCCTCTAGTAATTTATTTTCTGCTTTATGTTTTTTAAGAGTAATTTCTAATTCTTTTCTTATATTCAAAATTGCCTGTTCTATAGTTGGTTTAGGAGTTATGTAATGACTATTTGCGTAAACTTTTACCAAGTTTAATTCTCTTACTTGGTCACCTGTTAGTGGATCAAATTCCTCGATTTTTTCTAGTTTATCACCAAATAAGCTTAATCGCCATGCTCTATCTTCTAAATGAGATGGAAAGATTTCTAAATATTCGCCACGAGCTCTGAAAGTACCTCTATAAAAATTTTGGTCATTTCTTTTGTATTGTAACGCAACTAAAGATTTAATTATTTGTTCTCTGTTATAATCATAGTTTTTTTGGAGTGTTAGGGTCATTTTGCTATAAGCCTCAACAGAGCCTAAACCATAAATACACGATACACTGGCTACAATTAAAACATCATCTCTTTCCAAAAGAGATCTTGTTGCCGAATGTCTCATCCTGTCTATTTGTTCATTAATTGATGCCTCTTTTTCTATGTATGTGTCCGATCTAGGTACATAAGCTTCAGGGGTATAGTAATCATAATAAGATACAAAATATTCAACAGCATTATCAGGAAAGAATGTCTTCATCTCTCCATAAAGTTGAGCTGCGAGAGTTTTGTTTGGAGCAAGAATTAAGGCTGGTCTATTTGTGGCTTCTATTACTTTTGCCATTGTAAAAGTTTTTCCAGACCCAGTCACACCAAGTAATACTTGATTAAATTCCTCTTTATTTGCACCATTAACTAATTTTTTTATGGCCTCTGGTTGATCACCTGCTGGTTTAAAATCGGATTTGATTTTAAATTTTTTACCACCTTCAAGTTTTCCACTGATTTTTGGGTTTTTACTCTGAATATCTGTAATTAAATCTTGATATGTATTTTCCATATATTAAAGAACGTAGTAGAATTAATTTATATTTCAATGAGCATAATATCAGCCAGTTTAAAAAGAATTAAGCCATCACCAACTATTGCTGTTACTCAGAAAGCTAGAGAATTAAGAGCAGCTGGAAAAGATGTAATAGGTTTAGGAGCAGGAGAGCCAGATTTCGACACACCAGAAAATATAAAAAAAGCTGCAATCAAAGCTATTAAAAGGGGTGACACAAAATATACTGCCGTTGATGGCACACCAGAGCTTAAAAAAGCTATTATCAAGAAATTTAAGAGAGAAAATAAACTAAACTACTCTATGGAACAAATAACTGTTGGTACAGGAGGAAAACAAGTTCTTTATAATGCTTTTATGGCTACTCTTAATAAAGGTGATGAAGTAATTATACCAGCACCTTTTTGGGTATCATATCCAGATATGGTTTTGTTAGCTGGAGGAAAACCAAAAATAATTAAATGCACTGAGCAGGAAGGTTTTAAACTTACTCCAAAAAAGTTAAAAAAAGTAATAACTAAAAAAACTAAATGGATTATTTTGAATTCCCCATCTAATCCAACAGGAGCAGGGTATTCAAAAAAAGAGATTTATGATTTAGCTAAAATTTTAATAAGAAATAAAAAAATTTTTATTTTAAGTGACGATATTTATGAACATGTTAGGTATGATAATTTTAATTTTTTTACAATTGCTCAAGTTTCTAAATTAAAAGATAGGACTCTTACAATGAATGGAGTAAGTAAATCATATGCTATGACGGGATGGAGAATAGGCTATGCTGCTGGTCCAAAGGAAATAATAAAAGCTATTAGAAAAATTCAATCACAGTCAACTTCAAATCCGTCTTCAATAAGTCAAGCAGCAGCTGTTGAGGCATTAAATGGAAAACAAGGATTTATAAAAACAAGAGCTAAAGCGTTTAAAGATAGAAGAAACTTTGTTGTTAAAAGCCTTAATAGTATAAAAGGTATAAGTTGTTTAACTCCAAATGGAGCATTTTACGTATTTCCAAGCTGTAAAAGGCTATTAAATAAAAAAACAAAACTTAAAACTGATACTGATTTTGTTCAAAGATTACTTGAAAAACAAAATGTTGCCGTTGTTCAAGGTTCTGCTTTTGGCTTAGATGGTTATTTTAGAATTTCTTATGCTACATCGATGAAAAATTTAAAAAAAGCAATGCTAAGAATTAAATCTTTCTGTGAAGCCTTAAACAAATAATTATTTTTGATTTAAAACCTTTTTTGCTGGAATTGTTTTTTTAATCCAGTTATTTGGAATAGAATTTGAACCTTTTAAAGCTGCAAAGTATGCTCCAGTAAAATTTGCTCTAGAACAATTGCACCCACCAGCTTTTATCGTTTTTAAAATAGCATCTTTATAATTTTTTGAATTGATGATTGTATATATTGAGCTATTAAAAGTTCCTGGATAGCTACAAGCCATACCCAATTTCTTTATGGTGGCTGGATTAAACTTTGATTTAAATTTTCTTATTTTTTTAATGTCATCAACAATTTTCTTAAAAAAAGGATTTCTGTTGAATTTTTTAATGAATTCTTTGATTGGGTCTTTAGCTCCCTTTAATGCAAAATCTATTAAATAAAATTTTGCTAGAGCATATTTAAAACTTATTTTTGAAACTGTTACAATTTTGAAAATTTTTTCTAAACTTTTAAAATCAAAGCCATAGAGAAAATATGGAAGAGTAGCACAAAAACCATCTGACTCATTTACTTTTATACCACCAGAAATCCTCTTTTTTAATTTAATGTTTTTTACCGTCTCAATAATATTTTGATGTATCCATGGCCCCTTAATCATACCGCGCCAGTCTTTGACTTTTTTATATTTAGATCTCAGTTTCAAATTTTTCCAATATTTACTTCCAGGGCCAAAGTCTTTAAGAATATTTTTTTTGAAACGTTTCTCTATATTTTCGTGTCCCTCCAGTAGTGTATTAAACATCACTTGACCAATTTCATTGTAACCAGAGACTTTTCCAGTTTTTATATTGTAGAAAGGACTTCTGTTTTTTTTTAAGAAAGAAAAGTCTTTTTTTCCATTAATATAAATACTTAATTTTTTTTGATTATATACCCAATGTAACGGCCTGGCTGCTGCATCTGCAACTGTGGCACCTAAGAATACATGGAGATTATTTTTCACTTCAATGAGATAAAAACTTTTCAGCCTCTAGTGCCGCCATACATCCCATACCAGCAGCAGTTACCGCTTGCCTAAATGTTTTATCCTTAACATCTCCGGCTGCATAAACACCTGGCACATTAGTTTCTGTTGAATCTGGTTTTGTTATTAAATAACCCTCATTATCCATGCTAAGTTGATCTTTAAATAATTTAGTTGCAGGGTCATGACCAATAGCAATGAAGACACCATCTAATTTTATTTCATCAATCTTATTTGTTTTTACATTTTTGACTTTTATTCCTTTTACATTTTTTGGATCTTTATCTCCAATTACATCCTCAACGACTGTATCCCAAATGATTTCAATTTTTTTATTTTCCATGAGTTTTTTTTGAAGCATTTTTTCAGCTCTCAAACTATCTCTTCTGTGAATTAATTTTACTTTTGAAGCAAATTTTGTAAGAAACATTGCTTCTTCAACAGCCGCATTACCTCCACCTACAACAGCAACTTCTTTATCTTTAAAGAAAAAACCATCACATGTTGCACACGCTGATACACCAAATCCCCTAAACTCTTGTTCGGATTTAATATTTAACCATCTAGCTTGGGCACCTGTGGAAATTATTATACTATCAGCAGTATATTTTTGACCAGTGTCACCTACAGCCTCAAAAGGTGTTGTTTTTAAATTTACTGAACTAATATGATCTTCAATCATTTCTGTACCAACTGTTTTTGCTTGCTCTTTCATTTGATCCATAAGCCATGGACCCTGAATTACATCAGCAAATCCAGGAAAGTTTTCAACATCTGTTGTTGTAGTTAGTTGGCCTCCTGGCTCTGATCCGTAAACTAAAATCGGATTTAACATTGCTCTTGCCGCATAAACTGCAGCAGTGTATCCAGCAGGACCAGACCCAATTATTAACACTTTTGTGTGTTTAGTTGGATTTTGACTCATATGAAAGCTATATAGTGATAAATGACTAAATTAAAAGGTTTATTATTGACCGAGGGAATGCATGGCATGATTAGTCAAGTTGAGGGGCTTGCTAAAGCTCTCAATCTTGAATTTATACACGAAAAAATTGAACTAAATAATTTTTGGAAAATGATTCCTCCAAAACTGACACCAGTAAAAGATTTTGTTTTCAAAAATGATATATCAAAAAAATTTAATGTAGTAATTTCATGTGGAAGAAAAAGTGTAGTTCCATCAATCTTTTTAAAAAAAAAATTTGGAAGTAAAATAATGAACATCCATATTCAGGATCCAAAAGTATCATTAAATAATTTTGATTTTGTTATTGCACCAGAGCATGATGGTCTTCAGGGTATAAATGTTCTAAAAACCAAAGGAGCAATTCATTATCTCACTGAAAAAGAGTTAGACGAAAATATTGATTATCTAAAACCTCGAATTAAAAAAGAAAAAGTAATAACGTTTATTGCCGGTGGCCCAAATAAGTATTATGATTTTAATGATAAAATAATTGATAAAATTTTTGTTAAAACTAAAAAAAATTTTATCAATCAAGGTTATCAACTAATTTTTATACCCTCAATGAGAACACCACAAAGAATTATTGATAAAGCCCAAAATTTTTTTGATGATAACCAAATTATAATTCAAGATATTGATAAGAAAGCTTATTTGTCATCACTTAAACTAGCTAATCATATAATTGTAACTTGTGACTCTACATCTATGATATCTGAAGCAGCTATGTCAGGAAGACCAATATATGTGGCTCAAATGCCAGCTATTAAAAAAAATATTCGCTTCAAAAAATTTTTTGAGCTTTTTAAATCCCTAGATATTATTAAAAACTTAGAGGACAGAGTGGAAGAATGGAATTATAAAAAACTTAATGAAACTCATAGAATATCGGGATATATAGAGAAACAATTTAAAGATTATGACTTTTCTTAATTCTATATTGAAAAACTCAAAAAAGTATGAATTCCCATTTAATCACTGGGAATATAATAATGCTTTAAGCGAAGACGCTATTAAAGAAATAGAAGGTGCGGATATTCCTGATGTAAGTAAACATAATCTTAATTACGATGGCACAAGAGCAATAGATGGCGGTGCCGCCGAATTTAGAGAAGGCATAGCTTCAGGTGGTAAGGCAATAAAATTTAGATGTTTTGTTACAAAAGAAAATGCTTCCCAATTTCCAAATTTAGTAAAATTTATTAATGAACTTCAATCTAAAGAGACATGCGAAACTATCTCCAAAATGATTAATAAAGATTTATCAGGCTCATATGTCAGACTTGAAGTTATATGTGATCGTGAAGGTTTTTGGCTAAAGCCACATTGTGACATTAAAGAAAAATTAATGTCAGGACTTATTTTTATAAATAATGCAAATGAATCAGAGGAATTGGGAACTGATTTTTATAATGAAAAATTAGAAAAAGTTAAAACAGTTCCCTACAAGCATAATTATGGTTATTTATTTACAAGTGGTCCAAATACATGGCACGGTATGGAAAAGAAAAAAATTGTTAAAGAAAGAAGATGTATTCAAGTCAACTATGTTACATTTGAAACTGATTGGAAAGTTGATTAAATATTTTGAAGAGACGTGACCTCCAATTTTTTCGTTTTAAGTGATTTAATACCCTCAATACATGCAAGTGCTGTTGACATATTCGTGCAGTAGGGCACTTTATTTTTAAGAGTTGCTCTTCTTAAAGCAATAGCATCGTTTAATCTGTGTTCTGTGTTGCCACCACCAGTATTAATTACTAAAGCTATTTTTTTGGAGTCAAGCACATCAACGATATGAGGTGATCCACTGCTTACTTTATTAATAATTTTACAACTCATGCCATGTTTTTGAATATATTCAGCAGTTCCTTTTGTGGCACACAAACGGAACTTTAGTTTTAAAAGTTCTTTTGCAAGTGCTATTCCCTCATCTTTATGAGAGTCTTTTAATGATAAAAAAGCTAGACCTCTTGTAGGTAACGAATTAGAGGATGCTATCTGGCTTTTTGCGTATGCCATCCCAAAATTTTTGTCGAATCCCATCACTTCTCCAGTTGATTTCATTTCTGGACCTAATAATAAATCACTATTAGGAAATTTATTAAACGGAAAAACAGCCTCTTTTACAGCAAACATTCCTTTAGATTTATCTTTTAAATTAAATTTTGAAAGTTTCTCACCGGCCATAACTCTCGAAGCTATCTTTGCCAACGGTATTCCTTTAGCTTTTGAGACAAAGGGCACAGTCCGACTAGCTCTTGGGTTTACTTCAATAACAAAAATTTCATCTTTCTTTATTGCATATTGAACATTCATGAAACCTTTTACTTGAAGTGCTATAGCTAAATTTTTTGTTTGCTTTTCAATTTCTTTTATTAAAAAAGGTTTTATGGAAACAGGTGGTAAGCTGCAAGCAGAGTCGCCAGAATGAATTCCTGCTTCCTCAATATGTTGCATTATTCCAGCTACATGCACTTCTTTACCATCAGATATAGCATCAACATCAACCTCCATCGCATGATCAATAAATTTATCTATAAGAATTGGATTTTTTTCTGCAGCTTTAAAAGCTTCCTCGACAAAATTTTTAAGCTGACTTTTTTCATAAACAATTTCCATCGCCCTTCCTCCAAGAACATAAGAGGGTCTTACCATTAAGGGTAAACCTATTTTTTCAGATATCTTAATTGCTTGTTGAAAATTTTTTGCAATTCCACTTTCAGCTTGATTCAAATTTAATTTTTCTAAAAGTTTTCTAAATCTATCTCTATCTTCTGCTAGATCTATGGATGAGTATTGAGTTCCTAAAATTGGAAGATTATTATCATGTAAAAATTTGGCTAATTTAATTGGAGTTTGACCACCAAATTGCGTAATGATACCGACTAAATTCCCTTTATCTTTCTCTCTCTTTATAATATTGAAAACATATTCTTCTTTTAAAGGCTCAAAATATAATCTATCACTGGTGTCATAATCTGTTGAAACAGTCTCAGGATTACAATTAACCATTATAGTCTCAAAACCAACAGCTTTTAACGCAAAACTTGCTTGACAACAGCAATAATCAAATTCTATTCCTTGTCCTATTCTATTAGGCCCTCCACCTAATATTATAATTTTTTTCTTAACAGACGGGTCAGCTTCACACTCTGAATTTATTGAGAAATTTCTTTGATATGTTGAGTACATGTATGGCGTAAAGGATTTGAATTCTGCAGCACAAGTATCAACTTTTTTAAACACTGGCAAAATTTTAAGTGCAGTTCTTTTTTTTCTCACAATATCCTCAGATAAATTTGACAGCTCAGAAAGTTTTTTATCTGAAAATCCTATCGATTTTATTTGGTTAAAATCATCAAAATTTTTAGGTAATCCATTATTTTTGATTCTAATTTCATTTTCTATTATTTCTTTAATTTGGTTTAAAAACCACGGATCAATTTTTGATAAATTATAAATTTTTTTAAGCTTGATTTTTTTCCTCATCGCTTCAGCAACAAGTAAGATTTTATTTGGAATATTTTCTTTCAGTTTTTTTTCAATTTGTTTTTTATTAAGATTAAATATTCTGTCTAATCCTGAGAAACCAGTCTCAAGAGAAACCAATGCTTTTTGAAGTGACTCTTTAAAGTTTCTTCCAATTGCCATTGCTTCCCCTACTGATTTCATTGATGTTCCTAGAATTGCCGGAGAAGTTGAAAATTTTTCAAAAGTAAATCTTGGAATTTTGGTTACTACATAATCTATACTTGGTTCAAATGATGCTGGAGTAACTTTGGTAATCTCATTTTTTAATTCATCCAACGTGTATCCAACCGCAAGTTTTGCAGCAACTTTAGCAATGGGAAATCCAGTTGCTTTTGATGCAAGGGCTGATGATCTTGATACTCTAGGGTTCATCTCAATTATTACCATTCGCCCATTTTTGGGATTTATTGCAAATTGAACATTTGAACCACCTGTCTCAACTCCAATTTTTCTCAAACACGCAATAGAAGCATTACGCATTACTTGATATTCTTTGTCAGTTAATGTCAATGCAGGAGCAACTGTAACCGAGTCCCCCGTGTGTATTCCCATTGGATCTACATTTTCTATTGAACAAATAATTATACAATTATCTTTTTTATCCCTTACAACCTCCATTTCAAATTCTTTCCAACCTTCTAAACACTCTTCCACAAGCACTTGGCTCACTGGAGACTCATACAACCCATTTTTGATAATTTTTACGTAATCTTTTTTACTTTTTGCTATTCCTCCTCCTAAACCTCCAAGCGTAAAAGCTGGCCTTATTATTGCTGGCAAACCAATTTTATTCAAAACTTTTGATGCTTGATTAATATTGCTTACGATCTCTGATTTTGGGAGATCTAAACCAATATCAATCATGTTTTTTCTAAATTTTTTCCTATCTTCTGCATTGGATATAGCTTTTGAATTTGCGCCAATTAATTCAATTTTATATTTCTTTAAAATCCCTTTTTTTTCTGCTTCCATTGCAAGGTTAAGAGCAGTCTGGCCACCCATTGTTGGGAGAATTGCATCTGGTTTTTCTTTTTTGAGAATCTTTTCTAAAACATCTAAAGTAATAGGCTCAATGTAGGTTTTATCAGCAACATCCGGATCTGTCATAATTGTTGCTGGATTTGAGTTAATTAATACAACTTTATAACC
Source organism: Candidatus Pelagibacter sp. RS39 (assembly GCF_002101315.1). Lineage (NCBI taxonomy): Bacteria > Pseudomonadati > Pseudomonadota > Alphaproteobacteria > Candidatus Pelagibacterales > Candidatus Pelagibacteraceae > Candidatus Pelagibacter > Candidatus Pelagibacter sp. RS39. Next base: position 1,032,842 of record NZ_CP020777.1, on the reverse strand, counting down.
TTCATCTTTCAATGCCTTACAAGCTTGGGTTCCTGAATAATCAAATTCACAAGCTTGACCAATAATAATTGGTCCAGCACCTACAACTAAAATTTTTTTAAGATCTTTTCTTTTTGGCATTTTTTTTCATGTTGTTAATAAATTCCTGGAATAAATAGACACTGTCTTGTGGTCCTGGGTTTGATTCTGGGTGATATTGAACTGAGAATACAGGATTATTCTTTAATCTTATTCCCTCGATACTATTATCGAACAATGATTTATGAGTAATCTGAATATTTTTTGGTAAGTTTTCTCTTACAACTTCAAAACCATGATTTTGGCTAGTGATTTCGACATTTTCACTAATTAAATTTTTAACTGGGTGATTTGCTCCTCTATGACCTAATTTCATTTTTTTTGTTTTACCACCCAATGCAAGTGCGAGTATCTGATGACCAAGGCAGATACCAAATAATGGTATTTTTTTTTTAATAAGATTTTGAATTATCTGAATTGCGTATTTTCCTGTTGCAGCTGGATCTCCAGGTCCATTAGATAAGAAAACACCATTAGGTTTAAGAGATAAAATTTTTTCTGCAGATGTTTTGCAAGAAACTACAGTAACTTTACATTTAAAATCAGAAAAATATCTCAAAATATTTTTTTTTATTCCATAATCTATGGCCACCACATGAAATGAATTTTGATTATTTTTTCTATAGCCATGTTCTTTTCTCCAAGTTTTTAGTCCTTTCCAAACATAATCTTTTTGCGTGGTAACTTTTTCTGCTAGATCTAAATTTTTTAGACCACTCCATTTAATCGTAGAATTAATAAGTTTGTTAATATGAAATTTACTTTTATTTGAGTAAGCTATGGTTCCTTTTGGAGCACCTTTGTCTCTTATAAAATTCGTTAAACTTCTTGTATCAAGTCCAGTAATTCCAACTATCTTATTTTTTTTTAACCAAGTATCTAAATGTTGAAATGATCTATAATTTGATGGCGATGTAATCTCAGAATTAAAAATAACTCCTTTAGTCCAAATTCTATCAGATTCGAAATCTTCTTTATTTGTTCCTACATTTCCAATGTGAGGAAAGGTAAAGTTTATTATTTGTCCAGCATAAGATGGATCTGATATTATTTCTTGGTATCCAGTTAATGAGGTATTAAAGCAAACCTCACCAGTCGCCTCTCCCTGGTATCCAATTCCAATACCTCTAAAAATCTTTTTGTTTTCTAAGACTAAAATACCTGTATTTTTTTGATAATTTTTTAAGTGAGCTTTTTTTACTTTTTTGGTCAATTACAACTCATAAGTTAAAGGTTAATACAATAATTGATTTATTATCGCAACAGAGATGTATTATAAAATTGTAAAAAAACAATTTTTCTTTTGAAGAATTTTTTCTTTAAAGTAGATTAAAAAATTATGTCGTTAAAAGTAACAATTGAAACTGAATATAAAAATGCTTTAAAATCTAAAGATAAAATAAAAATCTCAACTTATAGGTTAATTTTATCATCAATTAAGGATCTCGATATCTCAAACAGGTCCGGCCCTAACAAAAAAGAGACAGATGATGAAGATATAAAAAAATTATTAAAAAAAATGATTAAACAAAGAACCGAATCAATTGAAATTTATAAAAAAAATAATCGCTCTGATCTTCTAGAAATTGAGCAAAACGAATTTAATATTCTATCAAGTTTTTTACCTAAACAATTGAATGACGAAGATACTAAAAAGATATGCGAGGAAACTATATCTAAATTAGGCGCAAGCTCTATTAAAGACATGGGAAAAGTAATGGGTGAATTAAAAAAAAAGCATGCTGATGAAATTGATTTTTCAAAAGCTGGCGCCTTGTTAAAACAGATGTTAAATAAATAATGAAATATCCAAAAGAATATTTAGATGAAATTAAAACTCGTCTTAAAGTTTCTAGCGTTGTTTCAAAAGTTGTAGCTTTAAAAAAAAGAGGAAAGGAGTTTGTTGGACTATCACCTTTTAAAAATGAGAAAACCCCTTCTTTTACAGTTAATGATGAAAAAGAATTTTATCATTGCTTCGCAACTTCAGAGCATGGAAATATTTTCGATTTTGTTATGAAAACTCAAAACTTAAGGTTTGGAGAAGCAGTAAAATATCTTGCTAATATTGCAGGAATGCAACCATATCTATTTACAAAACAAGATGAAGAGAGAGAAAAAAGTTGGAAGGAGTATTTATCAATTTATAGTAAATATGTTGATTATTATCATGATCAGCTATTAAAAAATGAAAAACTCTCAAACGCCAGAGATTATTTAAAGAATAGATCATTAAGTAAAAATGAAGTTAAAAAATTTAAAATTGGTTTTGTTGAAAAAAATCCAAGTTTTTTTGATGAACTTAAAAAAAAATTTGGTGAAAAAACTTTATTAGAAAGTGGTTTATTTTATTTTGATGAAAAGAAAAAAAAATGTGTAGAGAGATTCAAAGGGAGATTGATATTTCCGATAAACAATATTTCAGGACAGCCAATCGCTTTGGGTGGTAGAATAATTGAAAACTTAGATTATTTAGCAAAATATATTAATTCACCAGAGACAAATTTTTTCAAAAAGGGTTCAAACTTATATAATTTAGACCTAGCAAGAAAATTATCTAATAAGTTAGATCATATTTTTTTAGTTGAAGGTTATATGGATGTAGTTGGTTTAAGTAAAAATGGAGTTGAAAACGTTGTTGCAAATCTTGGTACTTCTTTAACTGATAAACAAATTTTAACATTAAATCAGTTCTTTGATGACATTATAATCTGTTTCGATGGAGATGAGAGTGGCTATAAAGCTGCTTTAAGAGCAGCAGAAAATTCTATTAAAGATTTGAAACCTGAAAAACAAATATCTTTTTTATTTTTACCAGATAAAGAGGATCCTGATAGTTTTGTAAATAAAAATGGTAAAAACTATTTTTTAGATTTTACGAAACAGAACAAATTGCCAATTCACCAATTTATTTTCAGTCATTATAAAAAACAAACTGAAAATAATCCATCTTCTATGGCAATATTTGAAAAAAAACTAAGATCCATAGCAAATACAATTAAAGATAATTTTATTAAAAAATATGTTCTTGAATTTTTTTTAGATAAAATTGCAGAATTAACACCTCATTTTAATCAAAATAAGAATAAGTTTTCTGTTAAGAAAACAAGATCTCTTGAATCAACAAAAAAACTTTATAATGAAAGTAAGGGAATTACTGCTGTTGAGTTAAAAGAATTTTCTTTATTATATTTGTTCTTAAATAACTTATCTCTTTTTCAGTCAAATATTCATTTAGTAGAAAATATCAAATTATTCTCAGATATTAATAAACAAATATTCAGTTCGGCAATTAATAAATTAAAATCAAATGAAACTATTGATATTGAAAAACTTAATATTGATAAACAATTGTTAGATAAGATAAATAAGTTCGCACCAATTAAACATATTCTAAAAAATAAACCTAAAAATGATAGTCAAGTGATGGAGCTACTGGATGATATTTCGAAAGATTTATTTAATCATGATTTGGAATTAAGAATCCGAGAATTAGAATCGAGGTTTTCAGAAGATTTAAGTGAAACGACTTTTAACCAGCTAAAAGAGCTTAAAAACGAGAGAAAAATCAACTAATCTGAATAAATTAGCAATGGATTTTTGTTAATTTGATATTATATAAGTCTCTCTAACTTAAATTGTTGTGGAAAGAATTATTACTAAATCATTTGCTAGATTAATGGGTCGAGGAACTCATAGAGGTTTTATTACTCATGAGGAATTAAGCAAATCTCTTGGTAAGAGAAATCTATCAGATGAAAATTTATCACAAGCATTTATTCATATCTTAAATGAAGGAATAGTATTAGTTGAAAAGAAATCAGATTTTAAAGTTCTAAGGAAAAAAGAAAATTCTTCTAAAGAAGAGGGTAAAACAATCGAAAAAAGTGATGACCCAATTAGAATGTATTTAAGGGAAATGGGTGGTGTTGAACTATTATCTAGAGAAGGAGAAATTGCAATTGCTAAAAGGATTGAAGCAGGAAAAGATGTAATGTTAATTGCTTTATCCCAAAGTCCTATTACTGCACAACAATTATTTGAATGGGATGAAAAATTACAAAAAGATGAAATATTAGTCAGAGAAATTATTGATATTGATACCAATTATATGGAGGACGAAAATACAGGTCCTAGTGCTAAGCAAAAGAATGCTGGAGAAGATGAAAAAGAAGAAAATTCTAATGATGATAATGATGACGATTTTAACCCAACACTTGCTGCTATGGAATCTGAGATTAAACCAAAAGTTTTACAAACGGTTCATGTACTAACAAAAGAGTATCGTAAACTTATAAAATATCAAAAAGAGAAATTAGATTGTGTTCTTAATTCACAGACTTTTTCTCCATCAAAAGAAAAAGGTTATATAAAAATTGTAAATGATATTTTAGAAAACATTAAATCTTTGCAATTATCACCGTCTGTATTAGAAGAACTTGTTCAAAAACATTATGTTGAGAATAAAAAAATCATTTCTTTAGAGGGTAATCTTTTAAGACTCGCAATGGACCAAAAAATTCCACGAAATGAATTTATAAAGTTTTATATAGGTAATGAAATTAATCCTAACTTAAAAAAGTTTTTAGATACAAATACTTTATGGAAACAGTTTTTTAATAAAAACAAAGAGGAATTCAAAAATATTAGAGAAAGGTTAATTGAAATTAGTCATAAATTAGGAATGTCAGTAACTGACTTTAAAAAATTAGTAAGTAGAGTTCAAAAAGGGGAGAAAGAGTCAAGAATTGCTAAGAAAGAAATGGTAGAGGCTAATTTAAGATTAGTAATTTCAATTGCAAAAAAATATACCAACAGGGGTCTTCAATTTTTAGATTTGATTCAAGAGGGAAATATTGGATTAATGAAAGCAGTTGATAAGTTTGAATATCGAAGAGGTTACAAATTTTCAACATATGCTACGTGGTGGATAAGGCAAGCTATAACAAGGTCAATTGCCGATCAGGCCAGAACAATAAGAATTCCAGTTCATATGATTGAGACCATTAATAAGATAGTTAGAACACAAAGACTTATTTTAAGTGAATTTGGAAGAGAGGCTACTCCTGAAGAGTTAGCAAAAAAACTTAGAATGCCCTTAGATAAAGTAAGAAAAGTTTTAAAAATTTCAAAGGAACCAGTTTCATTAGAAAAACCAGTTGGTGATGAAGAAGATAGTAGCTTAGGTGATTTTATTGAGGATACAAAAGCATTAGCTCCTTTAGAACAGGCTATTAAATCAAATTTGGGTGAGGCCACAACAAAAATATTATCTACTTTAACTCCTAGAGAGGAAAGAGTTTTAAGGATGAGATTTGGAGTTGGGATGAATACAGATCATACTTTAGAAGAGGTAGGACTACAGTTTTCTGTGACAAGGGAGAGAATTCGACAGATTGAGGCTAAAGCTCTTAGAAAGCTTAAGCACCCAAGTAGATCTAAACAACTAAAAAGTTTCTTAGAAAGTTAATTTGGGCCGTTAGCTCAATAGTAGAGTACTGCATTGACATTGCAGGGGTAGTTGGAGCGTAACCAACACGGCCCACCAAATAAAAATACTTATATATCCCTAAATATTTGATCTAAACTATTTTCGATTAAATTTTTACTGTTTTCAAAGTTTTTAAAAATATCTAATAATATATTGTTTGATAAATCCTGATTATTTAATAGTTTATTTATTACAACTTCTAAATCATTGAAATTTTTAAATGTGATCTTGTTTTCTAAATTTCCCCAAATATCCGTAGAGTCAATTTGCTTACTTTGTAAAATTAATCCACCAGCCTCAATGATTCCATTAGACCTTGAATAGAGAGACGAGCTTCCTTCAGCCGATCCAAAATCAAGGCAAATATTACCTTTGTAAAGTTTTTTTATATAATTAGGATTAAAATTTGATGGTAAAGAGTTTATTGAATAATTTTTCCAGTCATTTCCAATAAGGATAAACTTTTTACCAAATTTTTTTTTTAGATATTTTATAACCTCATATCTTAGTAAAAGTTTGAATTTTTTGTAAAAAATGAATATATCCTCAATATTATTTTCACCTAAATACTTTTTCCAAAACTTTTTTTTATCTAAAATTGTAAAATTATCAAAAACTTCTTTTTTACATTTTTCCCAAAGAATTTTTTGTTCATCATTTATATCAATGTTTGCACCTCCTATAAAAATAATCTTCGGTTCGTAATTAATTTTTGAATTTGGGATATTTATCGGATAAATTTGAAAAATATTTTCTTCTTGAATAAATGGATTTTTGATACTCACAAAATTATTATCAAGATGTCTAAAGTTAGTTGGAATATTAAGATTTGTGCCTCTTATGAAAAAGTTAATGCCAGATTTTTTGTTTTTTATTAAAGGTCTTGCATCACAAGAAACAGCAAAACCTAAGTGTGTATTTAATAAAATTTTTGCTACTAAATGCTTAAAAGGTCCACCTAGATTTAAAAGAAAATATTTTCCATAAAGTCTGGAATGTAAAAAGTTATTTAAATCCTTATATCTATATCTATGTTTAAATGCAAAAAAAACTAACTTCATAGTTTAAACTATCTGAAATAATTCTTAATTTTGTCGAGAATTTTTCTAAAACTTTTAGTTTGTTTATTTTTTTCAACTCTAAAATCTTTTGCATTATCATCAATTCCATTATTTGTGATCGGTTCGGATTTAGTTTGTTTTTGCTTACTTTTAACAAATATTGCAACTATTGACTCATAAACTTTTATTGACCAAATATTTTCTTTGGAACTTCTATTCTTTAGTTTGTGGGATTTATGATTAATTTTATCAATATTATTTTTGATATAATTTATAAAAGAATATTTTTTATCTCCAAATCCATCCATATAGGATGTATGGGTGTCCTCTACAACAATTAAACCATTATGTTTAATATTGTCTAAAATACACTCTATTGATGTAATCTGATCAATATATCTATGTCCTCCATCATCTAAAATTATATCTATTTTCCCAACTTTTTTTTTAAATTTTTTCCAAAAATTAATATCTGACTGGTCACCAATAAAAATCTCAAATCCATACTTTGTCCACTTTTTTGCACTCGGGTTTAAATCAATTCCTATAATCCTTGCTTTGGGACCAAAAAAATTTCTCCACATGAATAAAGATCCACCACCTAGAATACCAATTTCAACAAACGTAATTTTTTTATTTCTATATTTTGAAAATAATTCATCGTAAACTTCAAAGTATGTTGAATGTTTAATACTTTTAAATTCACTTTTAGAAAAAGCTTTATAACTTAAATTTTTTTTGAAACTCATTACACCTTTTATATACCAAAAAATAAGACTTTATATTCAATAAAAACTTATCAATTATTTACCAACAAATGAAATTACGTGTGAAAACAATCAAAAACAAAATATAAACATTCAAGCTTGATTAACTTTTTTAATGATATAAAAACTAGTTTTATCTAAGGGCCTGTAGCTCAGTTGGTTAGAGCAGTACACTCATAATGTATTGGTCCCAGGTTCGAGTCCTGGCGGGCCCACCAAATTATTTTAGCCAAAACTCTAATTATCTGCAAATTCTTTTAAAACTTTAAATAAAGCATCGATGTTGTTTTCATTAGAACTTAAAACTGAAGCAAATTCCTCCTTTTGAGTTCTAGCCAAACTCAGTCCTTCAATAATTAAATCTCTTATTAGAGGATTATCAGGATCTTTTGTATAAATCCTCCAATCAATATTTATTTCAGGTCTTTCTTTGGTCGCTTTTAGGATACTGTTTACAATAGTGTAGTTTTCACTAATTTTTTCTTTATTTGTTACGTCAATTTCGGGGTTCGTGTATTCTGCTAGTCTACTAGAAAAACTTTTTAAAAAATATTCTTCAAATAATTGAGAGTATTTAAGTTTTTCTTCTTCATTTATAGTTTTTCTTTTTGCGCCAAGAGTATAAAAACCAATGCCTTTAATATCAACTGTCTCTTTAGCAATTAACTTAAGCTTTTCTATTTTTTCATCTTTAGATATATCTTCACCTAGTAATTTTGAAGCCCTGTTAACGGTAGACTGAACAAAAATGTCTGGTTCAATTGAAAATGAGACTGAAATAATTGAAAAATAAACAATTAAAAATACTAACAATTTTTTTTTCATCATTTGCTAATGAAATTATTGTGTTTCTATTTCTTCCCAATCACTATCATCTTGAGTTTCAATAATTTTTTGACTATTCAAGATTCTTTGTTGTCTATCTTGGAGATAAAGACTTTTTACAGATGCATAAAAATCAAGTGAGTTTTTTTCAAGATTTTCAATTGAGTCGAAGTTTTTAGCCCTAAAATCAACTCCACTTGTAACTTTAGATGAATAATAATCTACATCTCTAAAGTATTGTGTGTCATTTCTTACGGTTACATTATACCAAGCATCACCACCATAAAAATTGGCAAGCGAAGCAACAGTATCTCTAGCAGTACTAGGTCCTAATACTGGCAGCACTAAATAGCATCCCGGTCCTACCCCGTGCACTGCAAGACTTTGTCCATAATCCTCTTTTGTGTATTCTTCAAATCCTAGGTATGATGCAACATCAAACAAACCTAAAATTCCAACTGTCGTATTTATTACAAATCTTCCAGAATTTATTCCCGCTAAGGCAAAATCTCCCTGTAAAAGATTATTGGGGATTGTAACTAAATTACCAAGGTTATTTAATGAATTACTTACCCCAGTTTTTACTGGCGAAGGCATTAATCTATAAACACTTGCAACTGGTTTAAAAATAATTTTATCTAATCCTTGATTAAGTGCGAAAGAAGCTTTATTAAAAGTTTCTGAACAGTCTTTTATTTCAGATGGTTCATTTTTTTTTAAAATTAACTCACCGTCTGAACCAGCTTGCAAATTTGAAACTAACGTAAAAGTTGTAATTATTATAACTATAATTTTCTTAATCATTGTTGATCTTGTATATTACAATGAGAAACAAAATAAAATAGGAATTAATCAAAATTATAGCTTAAATGTGGCTTAAAATAACACAAAATTATTCTCCAAATTTTAACACGCCTAAAAGACAAAAAAAAAACATTAAATATATAATTGTCCATTACACAGGGATGAAAAATGAGCTGTCAGCCTTAAATAGATTAACCGATTATAAGTCAAAAGTTAGCGCTCATTACTTTATTAAAAAAGATGGAAAAATAATTAATTTAGTACCAGACCTTTATGAGGCTTGGCATGCAGGAAAATCAAATTGGAAAAATATTCAATCTCTAAATCGTTACTCAATTGGTGTTGAAATACAAAATTCTGGTCATGAAAACTTATACGAGAAATTTCCTAATAAACAGATGAGTTCAGTTAAAAAACTCTTAAGATTTTTGACAAAAAGATACAGAATAAATTGTAAGAATATTTTAGGACATTCAGATATTGCCCCAAATCGTAAAAAAGATCCAGGAGAAAAATTTCCATGGAAAGAACTGGCAAAGTTTAAACTTGCACACTGGCATAAATTAGATGAAAAAAAACTTAAACAATTCAGACTTAAAAAAATAAATTTGTTAGATGAAAATAAATTTTTTAGGAATCTCCGCAAGATTGGTTATACAAGTGTTCAATCAAAAAGCTCAATTGATAAAAAAAAACTTTTAGTCAAAGCATTTCAACGTAGATTTAGACAAGGATTAGTTAATGGGATTACCGATCAAGAATGCCTAATTTTAAGTAAAAACTTGCTATAATTTCAATTAATTATTGTTGAAAAAATTTAATTTAGTAATAAATTGATTTAGCCAGATAAACGACTTATCGCTTTAATTAATTAAAGAGGAAAGTCCGGGCTCCGCAAGGATACAGTGCCAGGTAATACCTGGCGGGGGCAACCCTAGGGATAGTGCCACAGAAAATAAACCGCCATAACATGGCAAGGGTGAAAAGGTGTGGTAAGAGCACACCGGTTCTATTGGTAACAATGAACGCTGGAAAACCCCACTGGGAGCAAGACTAAGTAGAGGTGACACTGTTGAAAAACTAAAAGCAATTCTTGGCTAGTCACCTGGGTTAGTCGCTTGAGTTTGGAAGTGATTTCAAACCTAGAGAAATGATAGGTTTAAATGACAGAACCCGGCTTATAGTTTGTCTGGCAAATTCTTCTTATATTTAAACTATCAACAATTTATAAAATAAATTAGCTAAAATTGCTTGTTTAAACTCTAAATTGTATCTATTGACACCTTGCTTGAAAACCCATAATATCCCACATATTCCCATATAAAGGGGATAAAGGAAAATATGGTTTATGTTTTTATCAACCTACGAAAACAAATTAGACAAAAAAGGAAGGGTGTCAGTGCCGGCGAGCTTTAGATCTTATTTATCTAATTTAGGATATAATGGAGTTATTTGTTATCCATCATTTAACAATCAATCAATAGAGGCGTGGCCTCAAGATAGAATTGAGAAAATTTCAAATTCAATAGATACCCTAAATCCATTTGAAGAAAAAAGGGATTTTTTTGCAACATCAATATTATCAGAAAGCATAAATTTACAATTTGACAGTGAGGGAAGAATTTCACTTACGCCAAAATTACTAAAACATGCAAAAATTAAAAATAGCATGGTGTTTGTTGGTCAGGGAAAAACTTTTCAAATATGGGAACCAACAATTTTTGAAAAATTTAAGGTCACTGCAAGAAGAAAAGCAAATTTTAATCGTGCCGGTCTTAAATGGGAGCATTAACTTAAAAATAACGGGGGATAACAAAATGACAATTAACTTTAAAACGCCAGAGATAAAAGAATTACAACCTAGACTTTTAGTAATGGGCGTTGGTGGTGCAGGCGGAAATGCTATTAATGAGATGATTGAAAATGGAATGCAAGGTGTTGAATTCATTGCTGTTAACACTGATGCACAAGATCTCAAACATAGTAAAGCAAAATCAAAAATACAAATTGGTTTAAATTTAACTAAAGGCTTAGGAGCGGGTGCAAAAATTGACATTGGACAAGCTGCAGCTGATGAGTCTTTAAATGATATCATTAATGTTTTACAAGGTGCAAATATGGTTTTTATAGCCGCTGGAATGGGTGGTGGAACAGGAACTGGTGCTGCACATGTTATTGCAAGAGCTGCAAAAGAATTAAATATTTTAACTGTTGGGGTAGTTACACTACCATTTTTATATGAAGGTCCCTCAAGAATGAGAAGAGCTCAAATTGGTCTTGAGGAATTAAGAAAACATGTAGACACTATAATAGTAATTCCCAATCAAAATTTATTTAAGATAGCGAATGAACAAACTACATTTGAGGAGTCGTTCAATTTATCAAATAATGTTTTAATGCATGGTGTGCAAAGTGTTACAGATCTGATGGTAAGACCTGGAATAATCAATTTAGATTTTGCAGATGTCGAAACAGTTATGGCATCTATGGGTAAGGCCATGATGGGTACAGGAGAAGCCGAAGGAGAAGGTAGATCTATGAAAGCTACAGAGATGGCAATTAGCAACCCTTTAATTGATGACTATACTCTTAAAGGTGCTAAGGGATTACTTGTCAATATTACAGGTGGTAAAGATCTTAAATTATTTGAAGTTGACGAAGTAGTTAACAAAATAAGATCTGAAGTAGAGGCTGATGCTGAAGTTATTATTGGTGCAATAACCGACCCATCTCTTGAAGGTAAAATAAGAGTATCAATTGTTGCAACTGCTTTAGATGGACAACAACCTGAAACAAAATCAGTTATCAATATGGTACACAGGATACAAAATAGAAATCCTGGATATTCTGATTTTTCCAATTTAGGATCTAATACTTCTTTTAATTTTTCAAATAGCGCTCCTATTTCAAGTGGGGCCAATGCTCTAAAATTAGAGAATGAAATTACCACTGAAAATCTAAGTGAGACTGTTGCAAATCAAAATATCAATCAAATCAATGACCAATATCATGAGGAACTATTAAAGAATCAACAAGTTGAAAGCTTAGTTGAAAACACTAAAGAGGATGAGGAAAGTTCTTTCACACAAGAAGCTGTTGGAGAATCAACTCTAGAAGATGAGATAAAAGATGATTTAAAAGAGTTTGGAGTAGATAGGGATGCACCAGACTTATTTAGTTCTCATAACGAAACATCTTCCCCAGAAAATTTGTTATCTCAGGATAATGATGATCAGGAGGATGATTTAGAGATACCAGCATTTTTAAGAAGACAAAAAAATTAATGGTCTTCGTAAAAATAAATGGAAGCCACCATAGTACAGGATAAAACAAAACATTATCCAGTACTGCTAAAAGAAATTATTAGCATTATTTCCCCTCAATATGGTGGCACATTTATTGATTGTACTTTCGGTCAAGGCGGCTACACTCGAGAAATTCTTAAGAATAAAGACAACAAAGTAATTGGTTTTGATAGAGATTCAGAAAGTTTTAAAGTTGCAAAAGAAATTAAAAAAGAATTTCCAGATCGATTTATCTTTAAGAATTTAAATTTTAGTAAATTAGGAAATTTAAAACTCAAAAATGAAAATATCAGAGGTGTATTATTCGATTTAGGTTATTCATTTACGCAAATTAAAGATCCAAAAAAAGGATTATCTTTTAATTCTAGTGGATCATTAGATATGAGGATGGGTTTAAATGAATTTTCAGCTAAAGAAGCAATAAATAAATTAGATGGAAAAAGCCTTGTTAAAATCTTCAAATCTTTTGGCGATGAAAGAGATGCAAAATTAATCGTTAAAAATATTCTTAAAGACAGATTGTTAAAAGAAATAGATACCCCTCATTTAGTAAAAATTATTGAAAAATCAAAAAAAAGAAATAATAAAAAAATTCATTCTGCAACAAAAGTTTTTCAGGCATTAAGAATTTTTGTTAACAAAGAAATAAGTGAATTAATTCATGGAATGATCCAAGCAGCTAAAGTTTTAAAAAAAGATGGTATTTTGGTTATTGTAACTTTTCATTCTTTAGAGGATAAAATTGTAAAATATTTCTTTAGAAGTCTCTCAGAACATAAAAGTGTATCTAGATACCAACCTGAGGAAATACAAGAAGAAGTCTTATTTAACTTACATCAAAAAAAGCCAATAGTGCCATCAAGTCTAGAACTAAAAGAAAACCCTCCTTCTAGGTCTGCAAAATTAAGGTGCTTAATAAAAAAGGAAAATTTTTATGATTTTAAAACCGATATCTTGGAAAAATTTAAAGATTTAATAGAAATCGAAAATCTTGGACTGAACTTATGAAAAAAATGTTAACTATTAGTTTAATTTTTTCACTTATTGTAATCACCTCTTTTATAAAAAATTCTACGAAGAAAATTGATGAAGAATTGTTTAGTTTAAAAGAGAATATACTCAATTTAAATTTAGAATTAGATAATGTAAAACTTGAATTTGATTATTTAAGCTCCTCAGAAAAACTACTTAGTTATCAAAATCTTTATTTTGAAGATAAGTTAACCCTAAAGAATATTAATGAAATTGAAATTATTGACTTCACAAAAGAAAAAATTCTTACAAACGATGTCAAAATTATAGATAGCGAAAAATGATGATATGAAGTTTATTCTCCAAGAAAACAAAGAAGAATTTGAATTTAAAAGTGAAAAAAAAAATTTTGATATTAGATTTAATAGAATTGCATTTATTTTTTTTATTTTTTTCCTTATTTCTATAATTTATTGTATTCATCTTACTCATCTTGGATCTAGAGATTTGAATTCCAATATTTCAAAGAATTATGGCTCTTTTAATAAAATTCAGAGAGCAAATATTTTAGACCGAAACAATCATTTTTTAGCAAAAACTGTTAATTCTATTGATATTGGAATTAATCCAACTGAAGCGATAGATAAAAAAAAATTGTTACTTAATCTAAAATATATCTTTCCTGATAAAGATTTTGAATTAATTAATTCCAAAATTTCAAAAAATAAATTTTTTTGGTTTGAAAAAAAAATTTCAGAAGAAAATTACGAGAAAATTATGATGTTGGGTGATAAATCAATAAAACCACATGAAAATCTTACAAGAGTTTACCCTCAAAAAAATTTATTTAGTCATATAATTGGACAAATTGATGATGATAACCAAGGGATTTCTGGGTTAGAGAAATCATTAGATTTAGATTTAAAAAAAAGCGATAAATCTATTAAACTTACTGTCGATAAAGATATTCAGTTTTTAATAAGAGAGGAGCTAGTAAAATTTAATAAAATATTTAAAACCAAAGGAAGTGCTTCGATTTTAATGAATATAAATAACGGCGAAGTACTATCAATTATTTCCCTTCCTGATTTTGACCCAAACCAAAGACAAAATATTACAGATGTGAATTATATTAATAGAGCTACTAAAGGTGTTTATGAATTGGGCTCTGTTTTTAAAACTTTTACTTTAGCAGCAGCCTTAAATGAAAAGATAATAGAGCCAAATACTCAATTTAAAAATCTAGAAAAAAGTATTACTTGCGGAAAAAATAAAATAAGTGAATACGATAAAAAAATTCCCTCCAATTTAACTGCTGAAGAAATATTAATCCGATCAGGTAACATAGGTTCGGTGAGAATCGGTCAAGCAATTGGGATTGAAAAATATAAAAAATTTTTAAATGATCTCGACTTAATTAACTCAATAAAATTTGATATAGAGGAAATGGGTGAACCAATATCCTTTAATTGGGGAAAATGTAAGCTTGCAACTACCTCATACGGACATGGAATTACCACTACAATTTTACAATTAACTAGTGCTTACTCCACTATCGCTAATGGTGGTTATAAGGTTAACCCTACTCTTATAAAAAAAGAAAAATATACCAGAGGAAAAAGAATTTTAGATGAAAATGTTTCAACAAATCTAGTCACAATATTGAGAAAAATTGTAACCACAAAGGAAGGAACCGCAACATTAGCTAATGTAGAGGGTTACGAAGTTGCAGGAAAAACAGGCACTGCTGAAAAAATTTTAGAAGGTGGATATTCTCGAAAAAAAATTAATACCTTTGCATCCATTTTTCCTGCCTCAAACCCTAAGTATAGCCTAGTTGTGATGTTGGATGAGCCTAAAACAAATAGTGAATATGTTTATGATTATAGAGATGGATCTGGAATAAAATACAAAGGAACTCCTTTTAATACTGCAGGTTGGACTTCTGTTGAAGTTGTTGGTCAAATTATAGAAAAGATTGGGCCTATTTTAGCCACAAAATACACGGAAGTTAATTAACAATGTTATTAGGCAATTATTTTACCAATATAGATAATAGTAAAAAAAAAATCTTTTTCTCAGGAATTTCTTTCAATACAAAAAATATTAAAAAAGATAATATTTTCTTTGCTATAAAAGGGAACCATTTTGATGGAAATAAATTTATTTCTACTGCAATAAAAAAAGGTTCTAAAATCATTATTAGCGAGAAAAGAATTCGAAATTTTCAAAAGGATATTTTATTCATTCATACTAAAAATATTAGAAAACTTTTAGCAGAAACTGCTTTTAAAATTTATAAGAATAAACCAAATAATTTAATTGCTGTAACTGGAACAAATGGAAAATCATCTGTTTCAGATTTTTACTTTCAATTATTAAATCTAAATAAAATAAAAGTCGCCTCAATCGGAACATTAGGTGTAAAATCAAAAAATTTTAGATCTAATTTGCCAAATACAACAATAGACCCAATTCGATTAGGTCAAATATTATCTAAATTAAAATCTCAAAAAATTAACAATGTAATTATGGAAGCCTCTAGCCACGGCCTAAGTCAACATAGATTAAATGGTTTAAAGTTTTCATCAGGTATTTTTACAAATTTATCCCAAGATCACCTAGATTATCATAAAAATTTTAAAGAATATTTTAAAGCAAAACAGTACCTATTTGAAAATTTGATAGGAAAGAAAGGAAATGTAATAACAGATGAAACATTACCAGAATTTAAAAGAATAAAAAAAATTGCAATTACTAGAAAATTGAAATTGCATGTTTTAAATAATAGCAAAAATCAATTTCAAATTTTATCTCATAGTTATAGAGGTGAGAAACAAATATTAAAAATAAGATACTATAATTTAACGAGAGAAATAAATTTAAATCTTATTGGAAAAATACAATTAAAAAATATTTTAATGGCGATTATTGCAGCGAAAAATAGTAATATTAGATTAATCAAGATTCTAAATGTTTTGTCACAACTTAAGCCAATAGACGGAAGACTTGAAAAAATAGGTAAAATTAAAAATAAGTCTAAAGTAATACTTGATTATGCACATACACCAGATGCACTAAGAATATGTCTTTCAAACCTTAAAGAGCAATTTCCAAATAAAAAGATTGTTTTGCTTTTTGGTTGTGGTGGAAATAGAGATCAAAATAAAAGATTTAAAATGGGAAAGATTGCATGTGATTATTCTAACGAAATTTATTTAACTGATGATAATCCTAGATTTGAAGATCCAAAAAAAATCAGAGATGATATTAAAAAAGGTATGCAAGACGCTTTGATAAAAGAAATTCCTGATAGAAAAAAAGCTATCTCTGAAGCAATCAAAAATTTAAATACAGGTGATATTTTGTTGGTTGCTGGAAAAGGACATGAGAAAACACAAGATTTCGGTAAAAAGAAAATTTACTTTTCAGATAAAAAAATTATTTTAGATTCTATTAAACTTAAGAATACAAACTTATCAAAAAACTTAAAGATAAATATTATTAAAGAAGTATCTAAAATTAAAAATAAAATTTCTTTAACAAAATTAGATAAAGTAAGAATCAACTCAAAAGAAATAAATAAGAATGATATTTTTTTTGCTATTAAAGGAAAAAAAAATGATGGAAATAAATTCATTGCAGAGGCATTTAAAAATAAAGCTTCATTAGTCGTAGGAAATAAAATTTTGAGCAAATTCAATAATAGACATCAAATTAAAGTAAGAGATACATTAAAGTTTATGACTGAAATTTCAAAAATATTTAGAAAAAATATCGATACAAACATAATAGCTATTACAGGAAGTTGTGGAAAAACTACTCTTAAAGAATTATTGGGCAATGTGTTAAGAAAGATTTCTAGAGTTAGTATTTCTCCAAAATCATATAACAATAAATTTGGAGTCCCATTAAGTTTGCTTAATTTAAAACATAGTGATGAATTTGGAGTTTTAGAGGTTGGTATGGATAAAAAAGGGGAAATAGATAATTTAACAAATATTATAAAACCGAATGTTGGCTTGATAACTAACATAAATTATGCACATGCAAAAAATTTCAAAAATATCAAACAAATTGCTTTAGCTAAAGCAGAGATAATTAAAAATATATTACCCAATGGTTTTGTTGTCTTGAATGCTGATGATAGTTTTTTCAAATTACATAAAAAAATTGCTGAAAATAATAATATTAATGTGATTTCTTTTGGGATTAAAACTAAAAAAGCAAATGTTAAATTGTTTAATATTAAAAAAGTTAAAAATGCATTTAAAATTAAAGTTAAACTTAATGATAAGTTTAAATATTTTATAATTTCTAATAATTTTCAAAGTAATATTTATAATATTTTAAGCGCTTTAAGTGTAATAAGTATTTACAAAGATGTGCTTAAACTTAATGAAAAAATTTTCTTAGATTTTAGAAGTCCAGCAGGAAGAGGAGATCATTCTACAATAAAGATAGGTAACAAAAAAATAAACCTAATTGATGAAAGTTATAATTCTAATCCTCTATCTTTAAAATCAGCCTTAAAAAATTATGACAATATAGATACAAAAAAATATCGTAAATATCTTTTGCTTGGAGATATGATGGAACTTGGTTCACATTCAAAAAAACTTCACCAATCAATAGTTCCTATAATAAACGAGACAAATATTGATAAAGTATTTGTTATGGGAAAAATGGTAAGAGAAATATTCGATAATATTGTGAAAGTAAAAAGAGGAAGAATTTTAGAAAATAAATCAGGAATTTTTGAATTAATTAAGAAAGATTTCAATAATAATGATTATTTAATGATTAAAGCCTCAAATGCGACAGGTTTCAACAGTATAGCAAATAATTTGAAGGGTTTAAATTAAATGCTTTATCAATTTTTACTAAATTTTGTTGATAGTTTTAGTTTTTTAAATGTATTTAAATATCTTACATTTAGGACTGGTTTATCTTTTTTTACTTCATTAATTATTGTTTTAATTATTGGAGGAACTTTTATAAAACTTTTTTCAAAACAAAAAATTTTAAATCCTATCCGTAATGATGGTCCAGAAGATCATATAGTTAAGAAAATAGGAACTCCGACTATGGGTGGAGTAATTATTTTGATTGGTTTGTTAATATCAGTACTATTATGGGCTGATTTATCGAATTTAAATGTTTTATTTTGTTTATATATCGCAATTTCTTTTGGTTTGCTTGGGGCATTCGATGATTATAAAAAAATAAAGTATAGTAACTCTTCAGGTATCTCATCAAAGTTAAAAATAACTTTTCAAATAATACTAGCAATAATTGGTGTTAGTTTTTATGTTTACTTTAATGACTATCAAGATTTAACAAATCTATACTTTCCTTTTTTTAAAAACCTAATCATTAATCTTGGATGGTTTTTTATACCTTTTTCAATATTTGTAATTATTGGTTCATCGAATGCTGTAAATCTCACTGATGGATTAGATGGGTTAGCAACAGTGCCTGTTATACTTGTTGCAGCTTGTTTTGCATTTATAAGTTATGTTACAGGAAACATTGTATTCTCAAATTATTTGCAAATTCCTTACATAGAGGGAACTGGGGAAGTTTCAATTTTTTGTGGAGCAATCATTGGCTCTTGCTTAGGCTTTTTATGGTTCAACGCACCTCCAGCAAAAATTTTTATGGGAGACACTGGATCTTTGTCTTTGGGTGGCTCTTTAGGAGCAGTTGGTATAATAACAAAACATGAAATAGTTTTAGCAATTACTGGAGGTTTATTTGTTCTTGAAGCAGTTTCAGTGATTGTGCAAGTAATATCATTTAAACTTACTGGTAAAAGAGTTTTTAAAATGGCACCAATCCATCATCATTTTGAGAAGAAAGGTTGGCCTGAATCAACAGTTGTAATTAGATTTTGGATAATTTCTATTATTTTAGCAATGATAGGACTTGCTACATTAAAACTAAGATAATGAGTGATAATTCACAAATTTTCTTTAATAAAAAAATTTTAATTTATGGATTAGGAAAAAGTGGACTTTCGTCATTCAATTTTTTAAGAAATAAAAATGATGTTTATTTATTTGATGATAACCCAAATCTTAAAATAAATAAGTCGATTAAAAAAAAAACTCTCAATTTTAAAAAATTATTAAAAACCAAATTTGATATAATTATATTAAGCCCAGGAATTGATATAAAAAAATGTAAGTTAAAAAATTTACTTAGAAAAAAAAATAAGAATATCTATACAGATCTAGATGTTTTTTACTCATTTTATAAAAATGTCTCATTAACAATAACTGGCACAAACGGAAAGTCCACCACATGCAAACTTCTATATGATATCTTAAAAGATCAAAAAAAAGATGTAAGATTAGCAGGAAATATTGGTACACCAATACTATCTATAAATAAGATCTCAAAAAAAACAATTTTCGTTATTGAGGCTTCATCCTACCAATTAGAATATAGTAAAATTTTTTCATCAAAATTTGCCGCTATCCTTAATATTGCGCCAGATCATTTGGAGAGACATGGTAATTTAAAAAATTATATAGAGGCAAAATTTAAAATTTTTAATAATCGAAAAAGAGGAGCAATTGGATTTGTAAATAAAAATGATCATTTAATTCAAAAAAGAATTAAAACAATAAAGCCTAAATTAAAACTGGTAAATGTAGATACAAAATTGAACAATCTAATTTTGAAAAAAATTAGAAACAAATATTTTTTATCAAGATCAAATCAAGCAAATCTCTCATTTGTTTTAGAAATGATAAAAAAATTTAATGTAAAATCAAATAAATTATTAGAAAGCGTAAATAAATTCAAAGGATTGAATTATAGGCAGAAAATTATTTATAACAAAAATAAATTAATCATCATTAATGATTCTAAATCAACAAGTTATTCTTCTTCAAAAGAATTATTAGAAATGTATAAGAATATTCATTGGTTAATTGGTGGTATTCCAAAAAAAGATGACAAAATATCATTATCAAAAAAATATTTTAGAAATATTAAGATTTATGTCTTTGGTAAAAATTTTAAAAAATTTTCAAAAGATTTAAAGAAAAATGCGGAACTTAAAAGTTTTAAAAATTTAAATCTTGCAGTATCAGCAATTTTTAAGAATATTCATAAAAAGAAAAACTCAAATAATACAATCTTATTTAGTCCAGCCTCTGCATCATTTGATAGTTTTAAAAATTTTGAGGAAAGAGGTTCATATTTTAATAAGTTGATAAAAAGATATATTAATGAAAGAAAAATTATTTAGTTATATTTCTTTTTATCAATGGTGGAAAAGTATTGATAAACCTATTCTATCATTGATCTTAATTTTATTTTTGACGGGTTTATTCTTCTCATTAGTATCAACTTCCCTAATTGCATCTGATAAATTAGATACGAATACTTATTTCTTTTTTTTTAAACATACAGTTTTTGTTTTTTTTGGCTTTTTTTTAATTTTTATTTTATCTTTTATACCTGAAAAAGAAATTTATAGAATTTCACTAATATTTTTCTGTTTATCATTAGTTTTGTTATTCCTGGTTCCTATAATTGGAGTAGAGATTAAGGGTTCCAAGAGATGGATTGATTTGTTGGTCTTGCCAAGAATACAACCTATTGAGTTTGTAAAGCCTTTTTTAATAGTGATAATGAGTATGATAATTTGCTCTCAAAAATATACTAATTTTAATTTAAAATACTTCTTATCTTTTTTGTTAACTATATTGATATCGAGTCTTTTGATACTTCAACCAGATATTGGTCAAACTCTTTTAATTGGTTTTAGTTGGTTAGTTTTGATTTTTATTTCTGGTATTAGTATATTTTTTTTGAGCTTAGTTTTTTTTATCTCTCTAGCCACGATAGCATCTATCATTAGTTACCTTCCACAATTTAAATACATAAAAGATAGATTATTTTCTTTTTTTAATCCTGAAATGGGTACTCATAACTTTCAATCAGATAAAGCATTAGAAGCTATAATAAGTGGAGGTTTTTTTGGAAAAGGCATTGGAGAGGGGACATTAAAAAACAGAGTCCCTGAAGCTCATACAGATTACATTATTTCAGTAATTTCGGAAGAGTTTGGAGTAATCTTCATAATGTTAATTTTATTAACCTATCTAGTATTAATATTTTCAGTTCTGAAAAAAGTTTACAAAGAAAATGACAAAAAGATCAAACTAATCCTAACCGGATCTATTAGCTTAATACTCATGCAAGCAATGATTCATATAGGAGTAAATATTAGATTATTCCCAACTACAGGAATGACTTTACCATTTTTAAGTTATGGGGGTTCATCGATTATAAGTATTTCTATAATGTCTGGTATAATTTTGAATTTAACAAAAAGAAAAATAACTGAATGAAAAATATATTAATTTCAACAGGAGGATCAGGGGGACATGTAGTGCCAGCAAAAATTCTAAGTGAACATTTGCATTCAAATTTTAATGTTTTTATTTCTACTGACTCAAGAGGGCTGAAATATCTAGATGGTAAAAAAAATGATATTATTTTGATAAATACTCCTAAATTAAATCTTAATATATTTTTTATATTTAAAATATTCCAAGTAATTTATTTGGTGATTAAAACAGTTTTATTATTAAAAAAAAATAAGATTAATGTCGTTTTTTCAACAGGAGGATATATGTCATTACCTGTTTGTTTTGGTGCAAAATTATTAGGAATAAAGATATACCTACTTGAACCCAATATTGTTTTAGGTAGAGCAAACAGATTCTTTTTAGGTTTTTGTAAAAAAATTTTTACTTATACAGAAAGCCTAAAAAACTTCCCCGAAAAACTTAAACATAAAATTCAAATAATAACTCCACTAGTTAAAAAAAATTTTTATGAAAAAAGAGAAATTAAAACAGAAAATAAAGCATTCTGTCTTTTGGTTGTTGGTGGCAGTCAAGGAGCAAAGATTTTTGACAATGTGGTAAAAAATGTAATCGTTAATTTGTCGAAAAAAAATAAAATCAAAATCATTCAACAAACTCATAAAAGTAATACTGATCAATTAAGAAGTATTTATGATGAGGCTAAAATTGAAAATACCATTTTTGATTTTGAGGAAAATTTGGCAGATTTGATAAATCAATCAGACTTATGTATTACGCGTGCTGGTGCATCTACCTTGGCAGAATTATCAATCATGAATAAACCATTCCTAACAATCCCCCTAGTTTCAGCAAAAGACAATCATCAATTTGAAAATGCAAATTTTTATCAAAATTTAGGTTGCTGCTGGATTATGAGTCAAAAAGACTTTAATGACGTAAATTTAGAAAAATTTCTAGATTATATAATTACGAATAAGTCTGAGTACGATGAAAAAAAAAATAATTTAGAAAAACATAATTTCCAAAACTCATGGAATGATATAAACCAAAAAATATTGGAAACTATTAATGAAAATTGAATTAGCTAAAAAAGAGATTATCCATTTTATAGGTATTGGTGGAATAGGCATGAGTGGTCTCGCATTGATTATGAAAGCAAAAGGTTTTCAAATTCAAGGAAGCGATATTAATAAGAATAAAAATATTGAAAAATTAAAAAAACAGGGTGTCAGAATTTTTATTGGTCACAAAAAACAAAATATAAAAGATGTAACAATTGTAGTGACCTCCTCTGCAATTAAAAAAAGTAATCCAGAATTAATAGAGGCTAAAAGAAAAAAGTTACCAGTAATAAAAAGAGGGAAGATGTTAGCAAATCTTGTTTCTTTAATGAAAAATATTGTTGTAGTTGGCTCCCATGGCAAAACAACAACGACATCTTTAGTAAGTTCTATCTTTGAAAAAACAAAATTAGATCCTACAATAATCAATGGAGGCATAATAAATTCAATAAAGAGTACTGCAAAATTAGGCAAGAGTGACTGGTCTATATTAGAGGCAGATGAGTCAGATGGAAGCTTTACTCATATTTCTCCTACATATTCAATTATAACTAACATAGATAGAGAACACATGGATTTTTATAAATCTATGAAGGATTTAAAAAATCATTTTCTACACTTTGTAAAAAAAGTTCCGTCATTTGGAAAATCTTTTATTTGTATTGATGATAAAATTAACAATGAATTAATAAAAGATATAAAAAATAAAAATTTTTTTACCTATGGAACGAAGTCTAAAGCTAATTTTCTTATTAAAAATATCATTCAAGATAAACTTTTCTCAAAATTTGATTTATCTATAAATTTACCAAATAAAAAAAAAACAATCTTAAAAAACTTTCAGATCCCATTATTAGGTATTCATAATATAAGAAACTCCACAGCTGCAATTGCAGTTGCTCTTACTGTAGGAATTCCCGTATCTAACATTAAAAAAGGTCTGAAGAACTTCAAAGGTGTCCAGCGAAGATTTAATAAGATATTTACATTTAATGGTGTTGATTTTTATGATGATTATGCCCATCATCCAACAGAAATAAAATCTGTGTTAGAGGGAGTAAAAAAAGTTTTTGATAAGTTTGAAAGAGTGTGTATTTTTCAACCTCATAGAATCTCAAGATTAAAAGATTTAAGAAATGAATTTGCTCATTGTTTCAGAGATGCAGACACAATTATATTATGTCCCATTTTTACAGCTGGGGAAAAAATAAAATTGGGTTTTAATTATAGTGATTTTGCAAAAGAAATAATAAAAAATTCTAAAGTAAAACTGTTTATGATTAAAAATAATATTGATTTAGCTAAATTTCTTAAGCAAAATATTTATGGAAATAAGATTGTCATAGGAATGGGTGCCGGCTCAATTTCAAATTGGATGAAAAAATTACCTGAATTAATGTAATGCAAATACCACAGCTTAAGAATTTACTAAAAGATTTTGATAAAAATATAATTTATGATCAAGATTTAAAGAAAAAAAATTGGTTTAACATTGGAGGAAAGTCAAAAGTTTTTTATAAGGCTGAAAACTTAAAGGATTTAATCAAGTTTTTAAAATTACTCGATAATAAGGAAAAAATCTTTGTTATCGGTGCAGGATCTAACACTTTAATTTCGGACAGTATTTTTGATGGAGTTGTAATAAAGCTTAGTAAAAATTTTAATCGAATATCTTTATTGAAGGAAGATGTAATCATTTCTGGTAGTGCCGTTTTAGATAAAAGTTTATCTGAGTTTGCAACTGAGAATCATTTGAGTGGGTTTGAATTTTTATCCTGTATTCCCGGGTCAATTGGAGGAGGAATTAAGATGAATGCTGGATGTTTTGGTAAAGAATTCAAAGATATTCTCCTTTCAATTCAAGCAATTAATAAAAAAGGGAATTTATTAACTATTCCGTCAAATGAAATCAATTTTGATTATAGAAACAACGATTTGCCTGAGGACCTAATTTTTTTAAGTGCTTCTTTTAAGGGGGTAAAAAGTGATTATAGCAAAGTAAATAGTGAAGTTAAAAAAATGAAATCTTTGAAAGAGAAAAATCAGCCAATGAAAATTAAAACGGGTGGAAGTACTTTTAAAAACCCAATAAATCAAACGAATAAAAAAGTTTGGGAGTTGATAAGAGAGTCAGTTTCTATTGACACTAAATTTGGTGATGCACATATATCAGAAAAACACTCAAATTTTTTTGTAAATAAAGGCAATGCAACATTTAATGATATGAAAAAATTAATTGATTTTGTTTCCAAAAAAGTTTTAGAAAAAACTGGTATAAAATTAGATAAAGAAATTAAGATATTGGAATAATTTGAAAAAAAAAATTTTGATAATTTCTGGTGGTATTTCTAAGGAAAGAATGATTAGCTTAGAGACTGGAAAACAGGTTGCTAAAGAACTAAAAAAAAATAATTATCTGGTAAGATCATGTGAACCCAATAAAGATTTACTATCTGAAATAAAAGACTTTAAACCTAATTGTATCTTTAATGCTCTACATGGTCAGTTTGGTGAAGATGGATATATACAAACAATCTTAGAAACAGTAGGAATACCTTATACTCATTCAGGTGTTATTGCCTCTGCCAAGGCAATGGATAAAGAAATTTCGAAAAAAATATTTTTAAAAAATAAAATTTTGACACCTAAATATTTTATTTATAATTTTAATAAAACGAATAAGGAACTCATAAGTTTTGTAAAAAAAAAATTTAATTTTCCAGTTGTAATTAAACCAATTAATGAAGGCTCTAGTGTGAATGTGTACATCTGCACTAAAAATAATTTGTTAAAAAACTTAAAATTCTTAAAAGATTACAAAAAAGTAATGATTGAACAATTTATTCCAGGACGAGAAATTCAATCAGCCATAATTGGTAAAAAGAAACTTGGAGCGATCGAGCTAAAACCTAAGAGAAAATTTTATGATTATCAAGCAAAGTATAATTCTAATGCTAAGACAGAACATATTATTCCAGTAGATTTACCAAAAAAAAAATACAAAGCTCTTATGAACATAACTTTAAAAGCACATAATTTGATGGGATGTAGAGGAGTTACAAGATCAGATTTTAAATTTTTTAAGGGTAAATTTTATCTTTTAGAAATTAATACACAGCCTGGTATGACAAAACTATCTTTAGTTCCAGAGATATCAGCGTATATTGGAATTAATTTCATAAATCTAATTAAGTTAATTTTAAAAGATGCATCTATTAATAAGTAAAAAAATTATAATTTACTTATTACTATTTTGTTTCCTTGTATCAATAAACAATATTTCATTGGTGAATTTTAATTTTCCAAAAATCAATAAAATAGAGATTATTGGTCTCAATCTAGATGAAAGAAAAAAAATTGAAAGTATTATTAATGATGCAAATTTTAAAAATATTTTTCATATAGATAAACAATATTTAAAAAAAAAAATTGATTCAATTAATATTATTGAGCATTTTGAAATTTTTAAAAATTATCCTTCAACTTTAAGAATATTTATAAAGGAAACAAAAATACTTGCACAAACAAAAAAAAATGGTTCAAATTATTTTATTGGATCAAATGGAAAATTAATTCTGAATGATTTTTCAAGTTCTAGTTTGCCATTTGTGTTCGGTGATCTAAATGTTGAAGAATTTCTAAATTTTAAGAATGAAGTTGATAAATCAAACTTTGATTTTAAAAAAATAATAAAACTTTATTATTTTAAATCAAAAAGATGGGATATTGAAACATCAGAGGGATATTTTATAAAATTATCAAGAAATGATGTAAAAAAAGATCTAAACTTGTTTGTTCGTTTATCTAATGAAGATAAATTCAAGAACGAAATAGTAATTGATTTCCGTCAAAAAGATCAAATAATATTAGATGGTAAATAATTTAGAAAATAAGATTTTTCTTTTTTTAGGGGTTAATAAATTTACAATTGTTGCAATAAATTCTTCTAATGAGTTCGTTTATAAAGGAGAAACATTAATAAATAATCAAAATAATAAAATCGAGTTAGATTTTTTAGACAATTTCCTTAATGAAAATATTTTTAAGGTAGAAAAAAAACTTAATGAATTTGTCAAAAATGTTTTTTTGATTATTGATCATCAGAATATTTTTCCAATTCGTTTATCTATTAAAAATAAATTTGATAATATTATAATTAATTCTAATTCTATAAATAAATTAATATTAGAAGCAAAAAGTTGCTGTAACAAAACCCTAGAAGATCTTGATATTCTTCATATGAAGATTGATAAGTTTTATATTGATGGAACTTACTTTGAAACTTTACCAGAAAAAAAAAATTGTAAAAATCTTTCTATTGAAGTCAGTTATATATGTATACCTAAAAGGATCTCAAAAACTATTGAGGATGTTCTTAGAAAATACCAAATATCTTTAGATAAAATATTGAGCCTAGATTATTTAAATAGTTTTTTAGATGATAAAAATGATAATTTGTATGTGATGGCTCAAAAAATCTTAAATGGTTTTAATCAAAATGAGGTGTATATCACAAACAAATACTCAAAAAAATTAGGATTTTTTGAGAGATTCTTTAATTTTTTTAACTAGCTTGTATTTTCTTGTAATATTTGTTGTTTTTAAATTTAAAGATTACCATACTAAAAGTTCTACGTGTCTTTATTAAACCAAAAAACTATTAAAAATCCAGTATCCTTCAGTGGTGTCGGCCTTCATTCTGGAAAACCAGCTAAGATTTGTGTCAAACCATCAATTCCAGACACTGGCATTGTATTCAAAAGAATAGACTTAAAAGACAACAATCTAATTTACCCAAATTTTATGAATGTGAGTAATACAGCTTTGAATACCACCATCAGTAATAGTAATGGAGTGAAAGTTTCAACTATTGAGCATTTAATGGGGGCTTTATTTGGAATTGGAATTGATAATGCATTGATTGAGATTGATAATGAGGAAGTGCCGATTTTAGATGGATCAGCGAAAGTTTTTATTGAAGAAATATTAGCAGCAGGTTTAGAGCCAAGTGACAAACCTATTAAGATAATTAAAATCAACAAAAAAATAGAATTTAAAAATGGTGATAAATTTATTTCAATTGAGCCTTCAAAATTAAGTCTGGATATAGATTTTGAATTAAAATACCAAAATCAGATTATAGGAAGTCAAAGAAATAAAAAAAATGTTTATGAAGATGATCTGACTGAAATTTTTGAATCAAGAACTTTCTGTCTTTATGAAGATATAGAGAAAATTAAAAAAAATGGTCTTGCCAAAGGTGGAAGTCTAGATAACGCAGTCGTTGTAAAAGGTGAGGAAGTATTAAATTCAGAAGGTTTAAGGAATTCAAAAGAATTTGTTAATCATAAAATACTAGATTGCATTGGTGACCTTTATACTTGTGGATACAGAATGATAGCTAGTATTAATTGTTCTCAAGGTGGACATTATTTAACTAATAGCTTGTTGAGAGAAGTATTCAGTAATAAAGATAATTTTTCTATTATAGAAATTCAAGAAAGAACACTACCTCATACTTTAATAAATAGAAGTTTGCTAAGATCAATAGCATAAATAAAATTCATCCTTATAATTTTATCTAAAATCTATATAGTTCGTTAGATGTACAAATTAAAAATAATTTTTGTTATTTTTTCTCTAATATTTTTTTATTCATGTAGCAAAGAAACTAAAAACATAAAATTAATTAAAGAGACAGACCAAAAAATAGAAATGATATCAGCCTACGAGAAAGGCATGGATCTATTTGAAATGAGTGATTACTTTGCTGCAAGTAAAAAATTTTTAGAAGCAGAAATTTTATTTCCACAATCTGAATGGGCACCCAAATCAGTTTTGATGGCTTCTTATTCATATTACATGCAGGGCTATTACAGTTTAGCAATCGAAAATATCAAAAGATATTTTAAAACTTATCCCAATGACAAAAATAAAGCCTACGCACATTATCTTTTAGCAATAGTTTATTATGAAACTATTGAGGGTGAAAAAAAAGATTTGGCCCCTCTACTTTTATCTAAAAAAGAATTTAATTTTGTAATTAAAAATTATCCTAATACTGATTATGCTTATGATGCTAAATTTAAGATTGATTTAATTGACGATGTACTCGCCGCTAAAGAAGTTTATATCGGCAGACATTATATTAAGAAAAAAAAATGGATACCTGCTCTCAATAGATTCAAGAATGTTTTAAAAGAATATGAGACTACAATTCATGTAGAGGAAGCAATACATAGATTAGTAGAAATTTATTACAAATTAGGCATGGAGAAGGAGTCGCTTAAATATGCTTCGTTATTAGGTTACAATTATAATTCAGGAGAGTGGTATAAAGAAACTTATAAAATTTTTAATAGAAAATTTGAAATTAAAGTTCCTGAAAATAAAAAAGAAAAAAGTAAAATTTTAAGTAAAATTAAGAGTCTTTTTTAGAAAATGTCTAATAATAGAATTTTTGAAGATTATTTAGAGAAGATAAAATTATTTCAAAAATATAATAAGCATTATTATGATTTAAATAATCCTTTAGTTGATGATCAGGAGTTTGATAAATTAAAGTCAGAAATAATTAAATTAGAAAAAAAAAATAAATTTCTAAATAGTACTAACTCTCCATCTAATTCAGTAGGTTTTAAACCATCCAAAGTCTTCAAGAAAGTAAAACACTCCGTTCCTATGCTGTCTCTGGGTAATGCTTTTACAGAGGATGATTTAATAAATTTCGAAAAAAAAATTTTGAATTTTTTAAATAAAGGTAATGATTTTAGGATAATATACAGCGCTGAGCCTAAAATAGATGGCATATCGGCGTCATTAATTTACAGAAATGGAAAATTTGTAACTGGTCTATCCAGGGGCGATGGAAAAGAAGGAGAAGATATAACAGAAAACTTAAAAACTATAAAAGATATTCCGCATCTGATTAAGTCAAAAAATTTTCCAAGAGAAATTGATATTAGAGGTGAGGTATTTATCCAAAATAGCGATTTTGAAAAATTAAAAAATAAGTTTGCAAACCCAAGAAATGCTGCCTCTGGCTCCTTAAGACAAAAAGATCCTAAAGAAACAAAAAAAATTCCATTAAAATTTATTGCCTATACATTTGGTCATGAAAAAGGTTTGAAAGCAGTTTCACAAAATGAGTATCTTGAAAATTTAAAAGAGTGGGGTTTTAAAACCAATCCCTTAAATAAAACCTTGGAAAAAATAGAAAATTTAATGACTAATTACCAAGAAATTGAAAAAAAAAGAGGTGAAATCGATTTTGATATTGATGGCATTGTTTATAAGGTAAACGAATTTAATCTTCAAAAAAGATTGGGTAATGTTGCTAATGCCCCAAGATGGGCTATCGCTCATAAATTTTCAGCCAATAGTGGAATTTCAAAGATAAATGATATTGAGATTCAAATTGGAAGAACTGGTGCATTAACACCAGTAGCAAAAATTAATCCTGTAAATATTGGAGGAGTAGTTGTTTCTAATGCAACTTTACATAATGAAGAGGAAATAAATAGAAAAGACATAAGGGTGAATGATACAGTTTTAATTGAAAGAGCTGGGGATGTAATACCACATGTAGTTTCTGTAGATCTAAAAATGAGGAATAAGGATTCAAAAAAATTTAATTTTCCTCTTAAATGTCCATCTTGTGGATCAAAAACTATTAAAGATTTTAACTTTACGACTAAAAAAGAAGATGCAGTAAGAAGATGCTCTAGTGAGGGATATGAGTGTAAAAAAATGTCTATAGAGAAAATTAAACATTTTGTCTCAAAAGAAGCTTTTAACATCGAGGGTTTCGGTAAAAAGATAGTTGAAAATTTTTGGAATTTGAATTTAGTCAAACTCCCACCAGATATATTCAAACTTGATTTTAAAAAAATCGAAAGTTTGGACGGGTGGGGTAAGCAATCAGTTGCTAATTTAAGATATTCGATAAATTTAAGAAAAAAAATTTCTTTTGAAAAATTTATTTATGCTCTAGGGATTAGACACATTGGTTTAGAAAATGCTAAGATCATAGCTAAGAATTTAAAATCACTTAAAAATTTTTTAGCACTCTCAAAAAAAAGTAATTTTGATGATCTAATGAATATTGATGGAATAGGCGAAACTCAGATAAATTCAATTAAAAATTTTTTCAACAATGAGACAAATTTAAAGGTATTAAAAAATTTGAATGAATTACTTGAAGTTAAAGATGTAGAAAAGCCCAAAGTTGGTGGTCCATTAAGCAATAAAACATTTATGTTTACAGGCAAACTATCAAACATGAGCCGTTCTGAGGCAAAATCTTTAATTGAGCAAAATTCAGGATCAATAGTCAGCAATGTTACAAAAAAACTTGATTATCTTATTATTGGTGAAAAACCAACTAATAGGAAAGTCGATGCAGCAAAAAATTTAGGTGTAAAAATTTTAGACCAATCTTCTTGGTTAAAGATGCTTAAATAAAACTTGCTAACCATTTTTTTTCATTTCTATTTAAAAATGGAGATATTTTTGAGTAAACTTTTAAATGATAATTAAAAAGATAGTTTTTTTCTTGTTTAGTTAGGAGATTAAAATTGATTAATTCTTTTTCTATTGGAGCTAAAGTTAAATTTTCAAAACCTAATTTTCTTCCAATTTTTTTTACATATACTAAATTTTCAATACGTATTCCAAATTTATCTTTTTTATAGTAACCCGGTTCATTACTAAGTATCATGCCCTCTTGAATTTTTACTGAATTAGATTTCGAGATAGATTGAGGTCCTTCATGAACATTCAGAAAAAAACCAACTCCATGTCCTGTGCCATGACTATAATCTAGGCGGTCTTTTTTAAGAAATTTTCTCGCATCTTTATCAATAAGTTTTCCAGTTTTTTTTTTATTAAGATCAGTTTGAGCAACAGCAATATGTCCTTTCAAAACATTTGTAAAAATATTCTTTATATTTTTATTTTGATTTTCAAAGCAGATAGTTCTTGTTACGTCTGTTGTACCATATTTATATTGACCACCCGAGTCACATAGAAATATTTCATTTTTTTTAATTAGCTTTGTATTATTTTTGGTAGCTCTATAGTGAACTATTGCCCCATTTTTTCCACTACCTGCAATAGTTTTAAAACTTGGAAATAAATATTTTGAGTTCATTCTTCTAATTTGCTCTAATTTATTTTGAGCATCAACTTCGGTTATATTCATTTTTTTTAAATTTTTTATCCAGTAAATAAATTTTGTTAATGCAACTCCGTCTATGACATGAGCGTTAATCATATTTTTTATCTCAATTTTATTTTTTATAGACTTGAGAAAATAAATTGGATCTTCTTTTTTTTTTATTTTCAATTTTTTTTCAATTACTTTTTCAAAATATAAAGAACATGTTTTTTCATCTATTAAAATAGTTCCTTTTTTTAATTTATCGAAAAAATCTAATATATACCTTGGATCAATTATCTGGCTTTGTTTAAGTTTTTTCTCACTTAAAAGTTTTGTTGTTTTATATTTTTCAACAATTAAGAAAACTTGTTTTTCTTTTGTAAGTAAAAGATTACTATTTGGTATTGGGCTTGTTGGA
Source organism: Candidatus Pelagibacter sp. RS39 (assembly GCF_002101315.1). Taxonomy (NCBI): domain Bacteria; kingdom Pseudomonadati; phylum Pseudomonadota; class Alphaproteobacteria; order Candidatus Pelagibacterales; family Candidatus Pelagibacteraceae; genus Candidatus Pelagibacter; species Candidatus Pelagibacter sp. RS39. The sequence continues at coordinate 1,000,549 of NZ_CP020777.1, read as the reverse complement.
CTATCGTATCCTCTAATATTCAATAACCACGCAATATTTTCTGGTGCAGTAATAAATAGATAATCATATTTATTTCTTTTTAGAAAAGATGAGACCCTAGAAACTTTTTTGTGATGGCTCTCGCCAGTTATACTTTTATCAATTGAGTAAAATGAGGATTTTTTTTTACTCTTTATTTTTGAAATTTTATCAACAAGATTTTCCTTTATGATAGTAACTTTATTATTTTTCAAAAAAAAATTCTGAATTTGTTTCGAGGTAAACAATGAAGGATCAATTCCTAAATTTAAATTTTTAAAAACACTTGTATTAATAATTTTGAAATAATCTAAAATTTTAAAATTTTTACCACTCTCTATTTTACTTTGGATCGTATATCTTCCATCAACAAAAAGGTAGTTTCTATTTTTTAAAATTACCGCATAACCTGCAGATCCTGTGAAATTTGAGATAAATTTAAGCCTATCTTTATTAGAATATTCGGAAAAAAATTCGTCGTTTTTAGGTACGACATATCCATCAATTCCATAATTTATAAATTTACTTCTGAGTTTATTTATTCTCTTTTTTATCATTTAATTCTCTTTTGATATCGAATCCATCCAGGACTTCTTTTAGAATCATCGTCTAGCTCAAAATCTTGATTAAACTCAAATTCCTCAAATGTATCTTTGCTCTCATCAAAATATGAATTTTTTTCTAAATTATTTTCTGGAAGCTCATCAATAAATCTTGATGCCATACTATCTATCCAATCACCTTGATAAAACCTATTCATTGAAAAGGAGATAATTGCATTTCTTTTAGCTCTGGTAATTCCCACATAAGCTAATCTTCTTTCTTCTTCTAAACCATTGTGTCCTTTTTCCTCTATCGATTTTTGATGAGGAAATAATCCCTCTTCCCAACCAGGTAAAAAAACAACATCGAATTCTAATCCTTTGGCAGCATGCATAGTCATCATATTGATTTTTTCACCCTCCCAATCTTGATCAATAGATGTTGCAAGTGATACATGATCTAAAAAACTCTCTAAGTTGTCAAATTCTTTCATTGCACTCAATAATTCTTTGATATTTTCTAAACGATTTTCATTTTCAAGATCTTTTTTATTTTTTAACATTGCAGAATATCCAGACTCATCTAAAAGAATTTGTAATAATTTTACATGATTAAATTTTTTAATTTTTAAATCATTTCTCCATTTAGAAATTAAATCTAAAAATAAAGTTAAACCTATTTTTGCCTTTGGTTTTATCAAATTTTTCTCAATCATTTTTCTTGATGAAGTTTCTAAACTAATTTTATTTTTTTTTGAGTATTCGTGTATTGTTTTAATTGTACTTTCACCGATAGACCTTTTGGGATTATTTACAATTCTCTCGAAAGCCAGATCATCTTTTTCTTGGTTAATCAATCTTAAATAGGCTACACAATCTTTTATCTCAGCTCTCTCATAAAACTTAATTCCCCCTAAAATTCGATAAGGCATACCAATTTTTAAAAATCTTTCCTCAAATTCTCTCGTTTGGAAAATAGCTCTTACCAAAATTGCAATATTATTAAGAGAATATTTTTTTTTTATGTTTTCAACTTCATCTGAAATACCTATTGCTTCGTCTTTTCCATTCTTAAAACAATTTAATTTTATGAGATCACCTTCATCCATTGTAGATTTAAGAGTTTTACCAACTCTATTTTGATTATTAGAGATTAAAGAAGAGGCAACTGACAAAATATTTTTTGAAGATCTATAATTCTCTTCCAGTCTTATTATTTTGGTATTTTCATAAATTTTATCAAAATCTAGAAAATTTTTAATTTCAGCTCCTCTCCAACTATAAATTGATTGATCATCATCTCCCACACAACATATATTCTTATTTTTTTCTGCTAATAAATTGAGCCACCGACTTTGTATAAAATTTGTATCTTGATATTCATCAACAAGAATATATTTAAAATTTTTAGAATAAATGTCTCTAATATCTTTATTTTTTTCTAAAATTTTAACTGAATGTAAGATTAGGTCTCCAAAATCACAGGCATTCAACTCGATCAGTTTCTGTTGATAAATTTTGTAGACAGGTAAGATTGTTTTTTCATAAATATCTTTAGAATTAATCTTTACTTCATTTGGATATAAACCTTTATTTTTCCATTTATCTATAATTGCGATGACATATCTTGGTGCAAGCTGTTTGACATCGATATTTTCTGCTTTACAAATATTTTTAATCAATCTGATTTGATCGTCAGTATCAATAATTGTAAAATTTGAATTTAGATTTACAGCTGGTGCATGTTTCCTCAGTAATTTTGCACATATTGAGTGAAATGTTCCAAGCCAAGACAAACCAATAGCAGATGATCCTAAAATTTTACTTACTCTATTCTGCATTTCTTTTGCTGCTTTATTTGTGAATGTCACAGCAAGAATTTGATTGGGGTAAGCGTTTTTATTTTTTATTATGTGTGCAATCCTACTAGTTAAAACCTTTGTTTTCCCAGATCCAGCCCCAGCCACAATTAATAATGGTCCCTCTAAAGCTAAGACTGCTTGTTTTTGAGCCTCGTTAAGATTTTTTAGATAATCAGAGTTTACCATTTGAATAATTTAATTATAAGACAGTCAGTTTATGTTTAATTTTAATAAAAAAAAGTTTAGAAAAATATTATCACCAATTAATGGGTTATTAGATAACTTTTTTAGTAAATTTAAAAGTTCTAATAAGCACGCACCTATAAAGAAAAAATTAAATTACCTAGATAACAAGATTGAAAGTTTTTTTGATAAAATTCGAAATTTAAAGAAATACAATCAGAGCAAGAAAAAATTTTATTATCTAGATAACAAAGTAGCTATTTCTATAGCGTCTTTAGTATTACTTTTTTTTAGTTATTTTCTAATTCCAGTATTTTACAAAGATGAAAATGTTAAAACTTCTTTAATAAATCATATTTCAGACAGTTACGATATTAACATAGAATTTAATGAAAAAGTAAAATATGGATTATTTCCTAAGCCATTCTTTTATACTAAAAATTTAAATATTAAATATAATGAAAAAGTTATAGCTAATTCAGGATATGTAAAATTTTACATTTCATTTAATAATTTTTTTTTATCAGAAAATATCTCAACAAAAGATTTAGTATTTCAGGATACAGAATTTAATATTAATTCTAATAATATTGATTTTTTTCTCAAAGCTTTAAATAGTTCTGATAAAGAAAATCATTTTATTTTTAAAAGATCTAAATTTTTTTATAAAGATCAAAATGATGATCTATTGTTTCTGTCCAAAATAAATGATTTTAACTTTTTTTATGATGATGTGAATAATTTTCAAAAAGTAAAATCAACTTTCAAAGTATTTAATATTCCTTTCAAATTAGATATTTCAAGAAATGTTTTTAATGAAGATAAAAATATAAAATTATCCTCAAAAAAAATAAGATTAGATATTGAAACTTCTGTTGAATATGATGAAGACAAAATGAGTGGTTTTTTTGATATTACGACAATCAATAAAAGAAATTTATTTAGATATGAAATTAGGGATAATTCTTTAAATTTTTTCTCCTCAGATAAAGATTTTAGCGGTGAGATAAATTTTAAACCATTTTATTTTTCAACAGATTTAAATTTTAACTACATTAGTCAAAAAAAAATATTTCAAAGTGAATCTTTGCTAATTGATTTAATTGACTCAGAATTACTTAATAATCCCAATTTGAATGCATCAATAAATATTGATATTGATAAAATTGATAAATTTGAATACTTAAAAGATTTTATTTTAAAAATACATTTAGGTGATGGAAGAATCTTAATAAAAAATTTTAAAACTCAATGGAACGACTCTGTTTTAATAAAATCTAATGAAATAGAATTTTTAAATGATACGGACGGTAAGAAATTAGTTGGTGAAATTATATTTAACTTTAATGACATAGAAAAATTTTTCAGATACTTTCAAATAAAAAGAAACTATAGAGATGTTTTTAAAACAATAAGGTTAGATTTTGTGTATGATCTTACCTTAGATAAATTAAATATAAATAATTTGAGAATTGATAATAAATCTATTGAAAAAATTGATAAATTTCTAAATCAATACAATAAAAGTAAAAATGATGCTTTTAATAAAGTTACTATAAGAAATTTTATAAAAAAATTCTTTCTAGTTTATGCAGGATAAATCATTTTTTTAGGGTCAATAATTCTATTGTAATCTTTTTCACTTATAAGTTTAGATTTTAGTGCTTCATGTTTTAGTGTCGTTTTATTTTTAAGTGCTAGCTTGGCAATTTTAGCTGAGTTGTCATAACCAATATGTGGCGCGAGTGCAGTTACCAACATTAAGGAATTGTCTAAATATTCTTTAATTTTAGTTTTATCAGCTTTTAATCCTCTAACACAATAAAGTGAAAAATTTTTAATACTGTCAGATAAAAGACTAATTGATTGTAAAATGTTATGCGCAATTAAAGGCTTGAATACATTTAACTCAAAATGACCATGTGATCCTGCCATTGTTATACCGTTATGGTTGCCTATCACTTTTACACATACCATGGTAACAGCTTCTGATTGAGTGGGGTTAACTTTTCCCGGCATTATTGATGAACCTGGTTCATTTGCAGGTAAAATCAATTCTCCATAACCTGCCCTTGGACCAGAACCAAGAAATCTAATATCATTAGCAATTTTCATTAAGCTAACTGCAGTAGTATTTAAAGTGCCTGAGAAGTTAACGATTTCGTCATGTGCTGCTAAGGCTGCAAATTTATTTTTTGTAGGTTTGAATGGAAGTTTTGTAATTTTTCTTATTTCATTAATTACCTTTTTGTCGAAATTTTTTTTACTATTTATTCCAGTTCCTACAGCAGTACCTCCTTGCGCGAGTGAATAAATTTCTTTTAAAGCCATGCTAATTCTAAAAATACAGTCATTGACTTGCGATTGATAACCTGAAAATTCTTGACCTAGAGAAAGTGGTGTGGCATCCTGTAAATGAGTTCTTCCTACTTTAATGATATTCTTAAAATTTGATATTTTTTTTTTAAGCTCTTGGTCTAGCAACTTAAGAGAGGGTAATAATTTATTTTTTGTTTCTATTGCTATAGCAATATGCATTGCAGTTGGAAAAACATCATTCGTGGATTGAGATTTATTTACGTGATCATTTGGATGAACAGGTTTTTTAGAACCTTTTTTCCCTCCTAATTTTTCAATAGCTCTATTAGCAATAACTTCATTAACATTCATATTAGTTTGGGTTCCAGATCCGGTTTGCCAAACTTTAAGTGGAAAGTGCTCATCAAGTTTTCCAATGATGACTTCATTAGAGGCTGCAATTATCGCATTAGAAATTTTTTTGGGAAGTTGTTTTTCTTTAAAATGTACTATTGCTGCTGCTTTTTTTATAATTGCTATAGATTTTATTAAAATTGGTCGAACTAAAAAATCTCCAATATCGAAATATTTTTTTGATCTTTGTGTAGAGGCACCCCAATATTTATCATTAGGAACATTTATAGATCCAATACTGTCAAATTCTTTACGAAATTTCATTGATACTTTACCTACATTTATATATTAAAAAATAGATAACTAACAGGAGCAAAATGACAAATTTTGAAAAAGTAGGCGTTTTCATGAAAACTTTTGGCCAGAACGTAAAACAGAGTTCATCATTTAGTAGTGAAAAGATCAATGCATTAAGAGTAAGTCTTATTAAAGAGGAACTCAATGAATTAATAGAAGCAATGAATAAAAAAGATTTAGTCGAAGTAGCTGATGCACTAACAGATATTCTTTATGTAACATATGGTGCAGGACATGCATTTGGTATAAATCTCGATGATTGTTTTGAAGAAGTTCAAAATTCAAATATGAGTAAATTAGATAAAGATGGTAAACCCATTTATAATGACAAAGGTAAAGTTATGAAGGGTCCTAATTATTTTAAGCCAGATTTAAGAAAATTTATTAAATAGTTTAGGGGCGTTCTGTTGCCAGGTGCCCCGAACTTTGTAACATTATTCGTGAACAATTAGTGCAAAAGTTGTTAATTAGAGCTTTCAACTGCGCCCAGATTGCGGTCAAAATCGAAGTGCGGCCAAGCAGATTGAGTCTATCTTCAGGATTTGATAATCTTAGATTGTGAAATCTTGGATTAAAAATAAACTCAATACAGTTTCAGTTGCACTTTCTGGATTATTAGCTGTACCATATGGAAAACAATTAGAAAAGTTTGTTTCTAATATAATTGATGAAACACCAACTCTATACGATAAAGCTATAGATAAAAATTATAACGATACTGGAATAGGCTCTTATCTACATAGATTATTTGATGACAGTCATTCTCCAATAAAAATGTGGGAGAAGGTTAGAGAAACTCTCCCTGATGACTCTAATTTAGAAGAATTAAAAAATTATTTTATTTCAATGGCAAAAGATCTTCAAACCCCGATGGGTATACCTTTGCATAATATAGAAAATATGGAAGCCTACAATTCATTAGTATCTAAAATAAGTAGTACTTTTTTTATTAAAACAAAATGGCTATATGATTTTCAAAGCGTCGATGTTTTAGAAGTATTATCATCAACAATAGGTGTTGTTGCATTATTTTTTGGCTGGAAAAAAAAAGATAAAGAAGAATTCGCTGAACTTTGTGCATCATTAGGATTAGCGGGTGCAGTAGGGGCTAATCCTTTTCTTTTAATTATTGCACTCATTGCACTAGCCAAATCATACACTCAAAATAAAAATAAAAATAAGTTTAAGAGAGGATCTTTAAGAGGATTTGTTGGTATGGGATCTTTTATAATGACCGCAAGTCTTTTTTCTAGTCCATTATTAGGTATTATAATTGGTTTAGTGGTGGCAATAATTTTAAAGAAAAAAATGAAAGAAATGAATTTTAGTGAAATATATGAATGGTTTAAAGAAAATATTAAGAAGTATGCTGAAACTATTTCAAACGCTACAGGTATAAAGTATCTTTATAATAAAATTAAAAATTTCGCTTAAGTGAAAATATAGTTAAGAGGTTTAGATGTTTTTTATAGGAATGATTGTTGGAATGCACGTTGGATACACCATAAGAGTTATTATGAGATCTGATAACCCAGCTTTGTATGATGATCATAAAGGGATTAAAAAGATGTTATCGACGCTAACGTTCCCAGCTTGGATTTCAATATTTGTCTGGGGTTTTGCTAATTTGCCCTGGTATGTTGTTATAATATGGTTTTTAGTTTGTGCGTTATTAATAACACCAATAGTTTTTAAAAAATTTCCACTAGAAAGAATTTTTTATTATAAAGCACATTCGGAGGGCTTATTGTTATTATTAGGAGTTTTAGTTTGGATATGAAATTAAAAGACGACAAACATAAAGTCTTAAATTCAATAATAATGGATATTGAAAAACAAAAGCACATAATTGATAGAACCTTTGCATTTATTCAAAGTACCTTAATTTCACTTGAAGCTAGTGAGAAGTTAGAAGGGGAAGAGAAAGACTATTTAATAAAAGATTTGAGAGAAAAGCTTAATGAAAAAGAAAAGGCAACAGCAACACTCACATATCTCAAATATAAAAAGATGAGAGATGAAATGCAGAAACTAAAAATGAACGGTGGTCCCGATGATTATTTAGAAAATCTTGAAAAGATTAAAAAAGAGGCTGGAATAGATAATTTATATAAAAGCTATGAAGATAAAAAGTCTTTAGAACGTATTAAAAAACATCCAGAAGAAATAATTAAATTAAAATGAATTTTAAAAAAATTATTTATTCCAAACTGAATTCAAGACAAAAAGAGAACTATAACTATCAAAAGGTATCATCCGTTCTTGCTGACTATGGCTTCCAAACTATTAAACTTTCTGATGATTGGAAGGGAGCAGACTTTTTAGCACAACATACTGACGGCAAAACTTTATTAAAAATTCAACTTAAGTCTAGATTAACTTTAGATAAGAGGTATTTAGATAAGGGCATTCATATATGTTTTAGACAAGGTAGTTATATGTACCTTTATGATCACGATGAATTGATAAAAGTCTTTAACGGAAAGGGTGGTGATCAATCTAAAAGCTGGAGAGAAAAAGGTATTTATAATTGGCCAAAAATTCCTCAATCTTATAATAAACATCTTTCAAAATTTTTAATTAAATGAAAAAACTTTTAATGCGCCCGTAGTTGAAGTTGAACTGCGGTACAACTGCGGTCAAACCACAACTCTTTATTTATTTTCGTTGATATGTTTTGCTAAACACGGATAAGAAAGGGGCGTTCTGTTGCCAGGTGCCCCAAGACCCCGTTTACCTAATTAACAAAGTTAATTAAGCAGCAAGTGCGTAACTTTCGTTAGCAATTATAAATTAGCCCGTTACGGAGGAACAATTCCGAACGAAAGAATAGCCTTTAGTCACTCGTCGAATCTAGTTCACCCCCATAAGTTGTAAATGGTGGAGGTGGTGGGTACTGCCCCCACGTCCGCAATGGTTATTACGAAATTCGTTTATCGTCATAGTTGGAAATCCAACATTATTAATATAAAAGGAAATTCAAGAGATTCAATAACATTCATGAAATTAACTAAAGAACAACAAGAAGATATAAAAAATCAGCAATCACAAAGCAATTTAACAAAAAGAGTTACTTCACCTGAATTAGAAAAAATTCTTTACGAAGCATTGCCTGCTCTTGACCATGGTTTTGTAAGAGTTGTTGATTATATGGGAGATGATACTTCAATTGTTCAATCAGCTAGAGTTTCTTATGGCAAAGGAACAAAACAAGTTTCTACTGATGCAGGTTTAATAAAATATTTAATGCGTCACTGGCATAGCACCCCATTCGAGATGTGTGAAATTAAATATCATATTAAGCTACCAATTTTTATCGCTCGTCAATGGATTAGACATAGAACTGCAAATGTAAATGAATATTCTGCAAGGTATTCAATTTTAGATAAAGAATTTTACTTACCATCAAAAGAAAATCTTGCAGCTCAATCGACATCTAATAGACAGGGAAGAGGAGACGTCTTGGAAGGGGAACAAGCTAATGAAGTTTTAGAACTTTTAAAAAATGATGCTGAAAGAACATATGCAAATTATGAAACAATGCTCAATGAAAGATACGATGGATCTACGATTGATGAAAATAAAAAGGGATTGGCGAGAGAGCTTGCAAGAATGAACTTAACTTTAAATACATACACCCAATGGTATTGGAAAACAGATTTGTTAAATCTTATGAATTTTTTAAGACTAAGAGCAGACCACCACGCACAATATGAAATTAGAGTTTATGCCGATATAATGTTGGATACATTGAAAAAATGGGTTCCAATAACTTATGAGGCCTTTATGGATTATAGAGTTGGGGGCACTGAAGTTTCAGCAAAAGGAAAAATTATTATTCAGAAACTTATCAAGGGTGAAAAAATTTCTATGGAAGATTCTGGCTTATCTAAGAGAGAATGGAGTGAATTAATGGAAGCTTTTGATATCAAAGATAAATCTTTAATATAATCTGAGTTTAAGGTTAAACGATTATTACCTTAACTTTTTTAAAAAATAATCTACACCATAAGTAAAAAGAAAGCCCAAATAAACAAAACTTGGCAAATAATATCTTGTATTACCATGCCATGATATTGTTACATAAAAATAAAGATAAGATAAAATTATAAAAGAAAGTAAATAATATTCTTTTTTATTAATTAAATTAATAACACCCAACAGACAAAGTAAGTAAATAATTAATGTATAGGCCATTCTATACGGAATAAATTTTTTATGATCTTCGGATCCATAATAAATTTCTCCTGATCTAAATTTATGGTCAGAATATATATGTAATGGATTAAGTAAAAGAGTATGAAAGGAACCATTAATAACTGCATAAATAAATTCTAAAGGATAATCTAACAAATAATCTAAACTTCTATTACGAATATAGTCATCAAATTTTATTTTATCTTTTTCTTTATAAATACTATTTCTATAATTTTTCCAGGTCTTTTTACTTTTTAATAAGTTAGAACTTGCATCGTATTTGATATTTTTTTGTTTTAACCAATTTTTCGCATACTCACCTTCAATTAAATCAAATTTTTCTCTAGATATATTTAATTTTTTTGTCATTACCTTTCTAACCAATTTGTTATGTATTTCCATCTTTGCATCACCTGAGATTAAGTAAAATTTTTCTGATCTTTGTAAGTTATTGAACCCCAATATTGAGAGTATTAAAGCAAAACCAATTAATAAAAATACTAATTTTATAAAAATTCTTCTCTTTTCATAAAATATTAAAAAAATTGACACTGGTATAATATAAAAAATACCAGGTTGTTTTTGCAAACTCATTAAACCAAGCACTAATCCAATACTTAAAAATTTAACAATTGTTTGATTTTTACTTAATATTAGACCGGCCAATAGTATTTGAAATGAAAAAAAATAAGTTTCACTCCAAAAAGTACCATGGTACTGAAATAAAGTTGGTTCAAAACAAAAAAAAGCAATAATAAAATAAATTATTCTTTTTTCAAAAATCTCTTTGGTTAATAAATAAAAAAAAATTAGACAAAGAAAATATATTAAGCTTTGAATTATTAAATAATAAAAATGAATATTAGTATTTATTTTTTTAGTATTTTCATTTTCAAAAAGATTAACGTCAAGAATATAATAGTATAAAGCAGCGATTCTCGCAGGAAGATATTTCGTATAATGTTCTCTTCCTGTTTCAAAAAAATTTTTTCCATTTTTTAAGTCATTCTTAATCTCAGATCCATGAGATAAGTAAAGATAAGTGTCATATTTAATCATTTGATGGTAATTATTACCATTAGCATCAATTAAATTTTTATCATATTTATTAAGATTATTTATTGAAAAAAAAACAGATAAAAAAAATCCAAAAAATATTAAAATTAAAACTTTGATATGATTTTTTATCATTTTAAAATTATAAATAATTTTAATATATACATTCTTAAATTTTTTGAAATACAATTGAATATTTGTATTAATTTTTTTAAATTATGATTATAGTGTGTTGTTAATTGATGAGAGTTTTGCAAAATATAATAAATGTATTTTTTTCAATACTGGTATTTTTTATTCTTTTTAACATCATTTTGGCTTTAGTTTGGGAAATAAGGACCACATATAAACTTAAAAATCTAAAACCATACTCAGACGAAGTTTTAAAAATTTTAGATTTAAATGAAGAGGAGGGACTTTCTTTATATTTAGAAACATGGATAAATCGAAAATATGAGTATGATCAATTTGTTGAATGGAGGGAACAAGAGACCCCATCGCAACAATTCGTTAATGTTTCTGATGAATTTGGGAGAAAGGTAGAGGGAAATGATAATTGTGAAAAAAGCTTTTACTTTTATGGTGGAAGCACAACTTTTGGTTATAATGTAACTGATTATCAAACAATTCCATCTTATTTTAAAAAGATAATTGATCTGAATTATTCAGATAAAAATTATTGTGTTTATAATTTTGGTAGAGCTGGTTTTGCATCCCCTTGGGAAAATATTCTTTTTCAAAAGCATTTATCCAATAAAAAAATCAATCAAGGTGATTTCATTTTTTTCATTGATGGAATAAATGAAAGAGGTAATGCTGATGGCATAAATTCGAAGTTTTTTTATGAGTCCCAAAAAACTTTGACAAGAAAATATTGGGATATTTACAAACCAACAATGAGTTTATTTTTTCAATCTATTCCAATGATGCAGCTTGTTACAAGAATCCAACAAAAGAATAGAACACCAGAAATCTTTAATTGTAATGACAATGAGTTAGTAGCAAGTATAAATTATGAATTTCAGTGTCACTCGATTAAAAATGTTCAACAGGTTCTTCAACACAATGTAAACATAAGAAAAGCTATATGTGAAGATCAAAATTTAAATTGTTATACTTTTATTCAGCCATTTTCACTCGTTCATGGAAAATATTTTGAAAAATATGAAAAATCTGAAGCCATAGAAACAGGAAGAATAAAGGATTATGAAAGTTTTAAGTTTAGACAAAAAAGAATTTTTGACGAATTAATAAAAACACAAAATGTTATAGATATCAGTGTATCTCTGAACAATGCGACTGAGCTATCGTATGTCGATAGAAGTCACTATTCTCCTCAGGCATCACAAGCAATTTCTGAATATATTTATAGTGTAGTAAAAAAAGATATTAAATAATTTAGCTGAATTTTTTAGTTTAGATCAAGTAAAACTTGATTTGATTTTTTCAGCTAGATTTAAATAAATTTTTGAAATTTCATGATTAGGATTACACTCAACTATTGGTATACCTAAATCACCTTGTTTCCCGATCTCAGGATTGATTGGAATTTCTCCTAAAAAATCTTTTTTAAATTCTTTAGCTGTTTTTTCTACACCTCCTTGACCAAAAATCGCATATTTTTTTTCATCATCTCCAACAAAGTAGCTCATATTGTCTACCAAGCCCAAAACTTTTACTCCGAGTTTATCAAACATTTTTATTCCTCTTTTTACGTCTAATAGAGCAACCTCTTGTGGCGTCGAAACTATAATTGCACCATCCATCTTAATCTCTTGGGAAAAAGTAAGTTGGGTATCTCCAGTTCCAGGAGGCATATCAACAATTATAAAATCTAAATCTTTCCAATTCACTTTTTGTGTAAACGTTCTAATTGCACTGGTCACCATTGGACCTCTCCAGATCATTGGTGTTTGTTGATCAGCTAAGAAACCAATAGACATACACTGAACATCATACTTGTTTATAGGTTTTAATTTTTGTCCATCACTTTTTGGTTTTTCATCAATTCCCAACATTTTTGGGATAGATGGGCCGTAAATATCTGCATCTAATAACCCGACTTTACATCCAATTGTTTTAAGAGCTAAAGCTAAGTTTGTTGCAAAAGTGGATTTTCCAACACCACCTTTCGCACTAGAAATTGCAATTGTAAACTTAGTTCCTCTAATTGGATTTTTCTCAGGCAATTTTCTACCCAATTTAGCTCTCATTGCGTCACTTAATTCTGGTTTTTCCTTTGGCATAGGTAGATCTTAACTTGTTTTTCAGCATAAAGACATTATATAGATTGCCATATGTCAGATGACTTTAAGCAAAGTGGAGGAAGTCCTTGGGGAACACCCCCAGGAGGAAGTGGTGGTGGAAGTGGCAATGGCTCAGGTCGAGGTCCAACTCCCCCAGATATTGATAAAATTATCAGAGAGTTTCAGGAAAAAATAAAGAAATTTTTACCTGGTGGAAGCTCCTCAGGAGGTAAACAAGCAGTTTTAGTTTTAATTATTTTAGGATTTGTTTGGTTAGCTAGTGGACTTTATAGAGTTTTACCAGATGAACAGGGCGTAGTTCTAAGATTTGGAAAATTTGTAAAAACAACTCAACCTGGATTAAATTATCATATACCTTTCCCAGTAGAATCCGTTCTCACACCGAAGGTTACAAAAGTTAATAGAATTGATATTGGTTTTAGATCTGAAAGAGATAGTGGGTTTACATCTCAAGGAGGAGTTGCAGATGTTCCTCAAGAAAGCTTAATGTTAACTGGAGACGAGAATATTGTTAATATAGATTTTTCTGTTTTTTGGGTTATTAAAGATGCTGGCAACTTTTTATTTAAGATTCAAGATCCAGAGGGGACAGTTAAAGCAGCAGCCGAGACTGCAATGAGAGAGGTGATTGCAAGATCTGATATTCAACCAATTCTAACTGAAGGTAGATCAGTCATAGAGACAGACACGCAAGAAATTATTCAAAAGATTTTAGATGAATACACTAGTGGTATTCAAATTACACAAGTACAGACTCAAAAAGCAGACCCACCTGATCAAGTGATTGATGCATTTAGAGATGTACAGGCTGCAAGAGCTGACATGGAGAGATCAAAAAATGAGGCTGAAGCGTATGCAAATGATGTAATACCAAGAGCACGAGGAGAAGCTCAAAAAATTTTACAAGCTGCAGAAGCTTATAAAAAAGAAGTCGTAGCAAAAGCTGAGGGTGAAGCGAGTAGATTCTTAGCAATTTATAATGAATACAAAAATGCAAAATCTGTGACACAAGAAAGAATGTATTTGGAGACAATGGAAAAAGTTTTAGCTGATATTGATAAAGTTATAATTGAAAAAAATGCAGGTTCAGGTGTTGTGCCCTACTTACCATTACCTGAATTGCAAAAAAAGAAGGTGACAAATTAATATGAACGCTGGAAAAGTTACCGCTGGTATTATAGTTGTTTTAGGTGCGATTGCATTTTTTTCGATTTTCATAGTTAAAGAAATTAATCAGGCAATCGTTCTACAATTTGGTGATCCAAAAAGAATAATTTTAAAACCTGGATTAAATTTTAAGCTACCTTTTATCCAAAACGTTGTATTTTTAGATAAAAGAATTCTTAATCTAGATACACCCCCAGAAGAGGTAATTGCATCTGATCAAAAGAGATTAATAGTCGATGCTTTTGCAAGATTCCAAATAGTTGATCCCCTAAAGTTTTATATTTCAGTTGGGAACGAGAGAGTTGCAAGATCAAGATTAGCTACAATTATAAATTCTAGAATCAGAAACGTTCTTGGACAACAAGAACTTCAAACACTTCTTTCAGAAGATAGAACAAAACAAATGGCTTTAATTCAAGAAGGTGTAAATAATGAAGCAGAAAATTTTGGAATAAAAATAGTTGATGTTAGAATTAAAAGAGCGGATCTTCCCCAAGCTAACAGTGATGCAATTTTTAGAAGAATGCAAACTGAGAGGGAGAGAGAAGCCAAAGAATTTAGAGCAAGAGGTGCAGAAATGGCAGTTACAATTACATCAACTGCTGACAAAGAAGTTACAGTAATTTTAGCTGACGCGCAGAAGAAATCTGAAATCATGAAAGGTGAAGGTGATGGTGAGAGAAATAAAATTTTTGCCAATGCATTTGGCCAAGATCCAGAATTCTTTGCATTTTATAGAGCAATGCAAGCTTATGAAAAAGCTTTAATAGGTGGAGAGACATCTTTAATTCTTTCTCCAGACAGTGAATTCTTTAAATTCTTTGGGAACATAAAACCACAAACAGAGTAAAATTTAATGAAAGAATTGATCATAGCATTTGGTCTGTTCTTATTTATTGAGGGAATTCTTTATGCCTTATTTCCATCAAAAATGAAGAATATGTTAAAGAAGCTTGAGTTAATAAAAGATAGCCAATTACGTGCTGGTGGATTAATTTTTGCTTTAATAGGGTTTATAATTATTTATTACGCAAAAAGTTAGAATGATAAAAATAAAAGCAATATTTCTCTCTTTATTATTAATATTTAATTTTTCATCGATATCTAATTCTCAAAATATTCCTAATTCGTTTGCAGATTTGGCTGAAAAATTAATACCATCTGTAGTTAATATTTCGACAACGCAAACCGTTGTTGAAAGGAGCAATCCTTTCCCAAATTTTCAATTTCCCCCGGGATCGCCATTTGGTGATATGTTTAAAGAATTTGGAACACCTCAAGAAAGACAATCGTCTGCACTGGGTTCAGGATTTATAATCGATGAGGAAGGAATAGTAGTAACTAATAATCATGTAATTGAAGGAGCAGAAGATATTGTTGTTCAAGTAAATGGTGAAAAAAAGTTTAATGCAAAGGTTATTGGCGCAGATCCTCTCTCAGATATCGCTGTTTTAAAAATTGAGTCAAAAGAAAAATTTTTGCCTGTAAGATTTGGTGACTCTGATAAAGCAAGAATAGGCGATTGGGTTATAGCTATTGGTAATCCATTTGGGTTAGGTGGAACAGTTACCTCAGGAATAATTTCTGCAAGAAATCGATCAATTGGATTATCAAGGTATGAAGATTATATTCAAACAGATGCCTCAATCAACTCTGGAAACTCTGGTGGACCTTTGTTTGATATGAATGGTGATGTGATTGGAATTAATACAGCTATTCTTGGTAGAAGTGGAAATGTTGGAATAGGTTTTTCGATACCATCAAATAGTGCAAAGATTGTAATTGACCAATTAATTGAATTTGGTGAAACAAAAAGAGGATGGCTTGGTGTTAGAATTCAAGATGTAACAAAAGAAATTGCAGAGGTTGAAAAATTAGATGAACCAAGAGGAGCTCTTGTAGCAAGTGTTGCACCAAACAGTCCATCTGAAAAAGCTGGGGTTAAAAGTGGAGACATTATATTAGAATTTAATGGTGAAAAAATAGAGCAAATGAAAGAATTGCCTATAATAGTAGCAAGAACTGAAGTTGGAAAAAAAGTAAAAGTCAAAATTTGGAGAAACAAAAAAGAAATTACAAAAACAATTACACTTGGAAGACTTGAGACGTCAGAAGATTTTAAAATTTCAGAAAAAAAAGAAGAATTACCAAAGGAAACTTTAATTGAAAATCTCAAAATAAAAGTAAGAAAACTCTCTGATCAAGATATTAAAACAAGAAACCTACCCAACCAAACTAATGGTTTAGTGATTACAAGTATTGAAAAAAACAGTCCTTTAACTGGTTCAATAGAAGTAAATAGCATCATTTTAGAAGCTCAAAAGAAAAAGATAAGAACTGTCCAGGATTTAAATCAAGCACTAAAGCAAGTTTTGAATAGTAATCAGAAGACTATCTTGCTTGTGATATATAATAGCCAAAATCAGAAAAGATATATAGGTGTTAAATTAGACTAGTTTATGGATTTAAAATCCAAAATTATTTTAATTTATGGACCTACCGCATCTGGAAAATCTAAATTTGCAATTAAACTAGCAAAAAAAATTTCAGGTCAGATCATAAATGCTGATAGCATGCAAGTTTACAAAGAGTTAAAGGTTTTAACAGCAAGACCCTTTAAAAAAGATTATCAAAATATCAAACATCATTTATATGGATTTCAAAATGCCAAAAAAAATTTTTCTACAGGAGATTGGCTTAAATTGGCAAAACAAAAAATTTCGCAATGTAAAAAAATAAAAAAAACACCAATATTTGTTGGAGGCACTGGTCTATATTTTAAAGCTCTAACAGAGGGCTTAGTAAATATTCCTAAAATTCCTAACAATTTTAGAAACAAAATAAGGAATTTACACAAAAGAATAGGACAAAAAAAATTTTTTCAAAAGCTACTTCAAATAGATCCTTTAATTAAAGATAAAATTAATTCTTTAGATTCACAAAGATCTATAAGAGCATATGAAATTAAATCTTTTACAAAAAAATCTATGATTAGCTGGTTTAAAAACACTAAGTCAGATTACAGTCATAATGACTTTTTTAAAATTTGTATCGATTTTCCAAGGAAAGATTTAATAGAGAGAATAAATCAGAGATCTGAAAATATGATTAAACTAGGTGCAATTTCAGAAGTTAAAAAATTTATCAAATTGAGAGTTCCAAAAAATAAAAGCCTCAGTAAAGCAATTGGAATTAGTGAGATTAAGCAATATCTTCAAGAAAAAATCCAAAGAGAACAATTAATCGATAAAATATCAATAAAGACTAGGCAATATGCCAAAAGACAGAGCACCTGGGCTCGAGGACATATGAAAGATTGGAACAAAGTTAATCCAGTTGGTTTGGATAAGCTATTAAAAAAAATTTAGATATTCTCTACTTAGTCTTGACCAATTAGCACAACTTCAGCTAGATTGCTTGAATGTCTAAATTATATACTGGAGCTGAAATTGTGTTTAAATGCCTTGAAGATCAAGAGGTTGAATATATTTTTGGTTATCCAGGTGGTGCAGTTTTACCAATTTATGATGAACTTAAAAATCATTCATCGATTAAACATATACTTGTGAGACATGAGCAAGGAGCTGGTCATGCAGCAGAAGGTTATGCAAGATCATCAGGCAAGCCTGGAGTAGTTTTAGTAACATCCGGACCAGGTGCCACTAATGTTGTTACAGCATTAACAGATGCATATATGGACTCAGTTCCTTTAGTTTGTATTTCTGGTCAAGTACCCACGCACTTAATTGGAACAGATGCATTTCAAGAGTGTGATACGACAGGAATTACAAGACCCTGTACGAAACATAATTGGTTAGTTAAAGATATTAAAGATTTATCAAAAGTTATGCATGAGGCTTTCAAAGTTGCAACAACAGGAAGACCTGGACCCGTATTGATTGATATTCCTAAAGATATCCAGTTTGCAAAAAATAATTATGTAAAATTAAAAAAAGAAAAAAAATTTAACGGAAAAATACATAATAAATTTTCTGAAAAAGAAATTGATCAACTAATTGATTTAATTTCAAAAGCAAAAAAACCAGTTGTTTATACGGGGGGTGGAGTAATAAATTCAGGTCCTCAAGCAAGTGAAACTTTAAAAGAATTTGTAAGATTAATTGGATTTCCAATTACATCAACTCTACAAGGTCTAGGTGCATTTCCAGGAGATGATAATCAATTTATTGGAATGTTAGGCATGCATGGAACTTATGAAGCTAACAACGCAATGCATGACTGTGATTTGCTAATTAACATTGGCGCAAGATTTGATGATAGAATAACTGGTAAGATCGATGAGTTTTCACCAAAATCGAAAAAAGTTCATATCGATATTGATCCATCCTCAATTAATAAAATTATAAAAGTAGATCTTGCAATAGTTGGAGATGTTAATGAAGTAATAAAGTCAGCGATTAAGAAAATAAACAAAAAACAAAATGGATTGAAAGACTCGAATAAACAAAAAATTTCGAAATGGTGGGAACAAATTCAAAAATGGAGAACGAAAAATTCTCTGGGTTTTATTAATAGTGATAAGGAGATCAAACCTCAACATGCTGTAAAAAGATTATATGAATTAACAAAAAATCAAGATACTTTTATTACAACTGAGGTGGGTCAGCATCAAATGTGGGCTGCTCAACATTATAAATTTAATAAACCTAATAGATGGATGACATCAGGAGGTCTTGGAACCATGGGGTATGGTCTTCCAGCTGCAGTAGGTGTTCAAATTGCTCATCCAGATAAACTTGTAATCGATATTGCTGGTGAAGCATCCGTATTAATGACAATGCAAGAAATGTCTACAGCTGTTCAATATAATTTGCCTATAAAGATATTCATTTTAAATAATCAATACATGGGAATGGTTAGACAATGGCAAGAACTTCTACACGAAAAAAACTACTCAGAGAGTTATTCTGAAGCTTTACCTGATTTTGTAAAATTAGCAGAGGCTTATGGCTGTAAAGGTATTAAAGCTGATAACCCTCAAGAATTAGATGATAAAATTCAGGAGATGATTGATTACAAAGGTCCAGTAATATTTGATTGTCATGTAGATCCTAACGAAAATTGTTTTCCTATGATACCATCTGGAAAGCCTCATAACCAGATGATATTAGGTCCAAATGATAAAGAGGAAAATAAAATTACTGGAAAAGGAAAATCATTAGTTTAATGCCTTCTCCAAAGTCAGCATACAGTATACCAACAAAAAAAGGTAAATTAGATACACATATATTTGTTGTTTGGGTTGATAATGAAGCTGGTGTTTTAGCAAGAGTAGTTGGTTTATTTTCAGGAAGAGGTTACAACATTGAGTCTTTGGCTGTTGCAGAAGTTGATGCAACTAAAAATATTTCAAGAATTACAATAGTAACGACAGGAACACCACAAGTTATCGATCAAATAAAACTTCAGCTTAAAAAACTAGTTCCAGTTCATAAAGTTGCAGATTTTAAAAGAGAGGATAAAAAAGTTATCTTTAAAGAGATGGCATTGCTTAAGATCGTTGCTCAGAAAAAAAAGATAGAAAAGTGTTTAAAGGAATGTAAAAAATTCAATCCAGTAGTTTTAGATAAAACAAATAAATCAGTGGTAGTTCAAATAACTGCTTTAAGAAGAGAAATTGATAAAATGAGTAAAAAATTAAAGCCCTACGGTCTTACAAGCACTTCAAGGACTGGGGCGATAGCAATGACCAGAGGTGCTGAAACATTTAAATAAATTTATAAAGGAGAAAAAAAATGAAAATGTTCTACGAAAAAGACGCTGACGTAAATTTAATTAAAGATAAAAAAGTTGCAATCTTTGGTTATGGTAGTCAAGGCCATGCTCATGCTCTTAACTTAAAAGATAGTGGAGTAAAAGAAGTGGTCGTTGCTTTAAGAGATGGTTCAGCAAGTAAAGCAAAAGCTGAATCAAAAGGCTTAAAAGTAATGAACTTATCAGATGCAGCAGAATGGGCTGACGTTTGTATGATTTTAACTCCTGATGAACTTCAAGCAACAATATATAAAAATCATATCGAACAAAGAATAAAAGAGGGCACAAGTTTAGCTTTTGCCCACGGTTTAAATATTCATTATGACTTGATCAAAGCTAGAAAAGATTTAGATGTATTTATGGTTGCTCCTAAAGGACCCGGACACCTTGTAAGAAGTGAATTTGAAAAAGGGGGTGGAGTTCCATGTTTGATGGCAGTTCACCAAGACGGTACAGGTAAAGCAAGAGATTTAGCTCTATCATATGCATCAGCTATTGGAGGTGGAAGATCTGGAATTATTGAAACCACTTTCAAAGATGAATGTGAAACAGATTTATTCGGTGAACAAACAGTTCTTTGTGGAGGTCTTGTAGAGTTGATTAAAAATGGTTACGAGACATTAGTTGAGGCTGGATATGAACCTGAGATGGCATATTTCGAGTGCTTACATGAGGTGAAATTAATTGTTGATCTTATTTATGAAGGTGGGATTGCTAATATGAATTATTCAATTTCAAATACAGCAGAGTATGGTGAGTATGTTTCAGGTCCTAGAATAATAAATAAAGAGGAAACCAAGAAAAGAATGAAAGAAGTACTCGAGGATATTCAATCTGGGAAGTTTACTAAACAATGGATGGATGAGTGTAAAAATGGTCAAAAGAATTTTCTTAAAACCAGAGAGGAATTAGCAAAACACTCGATAGAAACTGTTGGTACAAAACTAAGAGCTATGATGCCTTGGATTGGTAAGAAGAAATTAGTAGATAGCGATAAGAAGTAAATATTGATCCAATTTGGGTAAAAATAACTATTTTATTTTGCAATCTAAACGATAGGTTGTATATTTCGATCACCAAAAATATTTATATGGCTGAGAAAGATAAAGTATTTATTTTCGACACAACTATGAGAGATGGTGAACAATCACCAGGGGCTTCTATGAGTGTTGAGGAAAAAATTCAGATATCAAGAGTTTTTGATGAAATGGGAATTGATATAATTGAGGCTGGTTTTCCAATATCATCACCGGGTGACTTCGAGGCCGTAAGCGCAATAAGCAAAAGTGTAAAAAATTCAATTCCTTGTGGTTTAGCGAGGGCCACAAAAAAAGATATAGACGCTTGTCACGAGTCTTTAAAATTTGCAAAAAGATTTCGTATACACACATTCATTTCAACAAGCCCAGTTCATATGAAACACAAACTTAATATGACAGATGAACAAGTTTTAGGTGCTATAAAAGAAAGTGTTACTTATGCTAAAAAATTTACAGATGATGTCGAGTGGTCATGTGAGGATGGCACAAGAACAAACTTAGAATTTATGTATAAAACAATAGAGCTTGCTATTAAATGTGGTGCAACAACAATTAATATTCCTGATACCGTTGGTTATTCAATACCTGAAGAATTCGCAAAAACTATAACATCAATAAAAAACAATGTACCAAATATTGATAAGGCTATTATTTCTGCGCACTGTCATAATGATTTAGGCTTAGCGGTTGCTAATGCTTTGTCAGGTTTATCAGCTGGAGTTAGACAAATTGAGTGTACTATAAATGGAATAGGTGAAAGAGCGGGAAATGCAGCACTTGAAGAAATTGTAATGGCGATAAAAACACGAGATGACTTATTACCTTATGAAACAGGAATTAAAACTGAATTAATAAGCAAAGCATCTAAAATTGTATCAAATGCAACAGGTTTTCCAGTTCAATTTAATAAAGCCATTGTCGGAAAGAATGCTTTTGCTCATGAGTCAGGAATTCACCAGGATGGTATGTTAAAGAATAGAGAGACATACGAAATAATGACACCAGAAAGTGTTGGTGTAAAAAAAACATCTTTAGTAATGGGAAAACATTCTGGACGTCATGCCTTTAAAGATAAATTAAGTGATTTAGGTTATGCCGATGTAACAGATGATGTTGTGCAAGCAGCTTTCGGTAAATTTAAAATTTTAGCTGATAAGAAAAAACATATCTATGATGAAGATATTGTTGCATTAGTTGATGATAGTTTAATTATAGATAATAAGATAAATGCAATCAACTTAAAATCGTTAAAAGTATTTGCTGGAACTGGAGAGCCTCAAAGGGCTGACATGACTTTAGATGTTTTTGGAGAGGTTAAAAAGACTTCTCAAACTGGCGACGGTCCAGTTGATGCAATATTTAAATGTATTAAAGAACTTTATCCTCATGATGTAAAACTATCTCTTTACCAAGTCCATGCAGTTACAGAAGGAACTGATGCACAAGCTACAGTAAGTGTAAAGATAGAGGAAAATGACAGAACTACAGTGGGTCAGTCAGCTGACACAGATACTTTAGTAGCATCAGCAAATGCGTATTTAAATGCTTTAAACAAAATGCTTATTAAGAGAGAGAAAAAATCTCTTTATAAAAACATCGAACCGAAAAAATTGAAGGAGAGTATATAATGGGAATATTTGATAGTGTTAAAAAAATATGGAGCCAAGACATGGCAATCGATCTTGGAACTGCAAATACATTAGTTGTAGTTAAAGGACAGGGAGTAGTTCTAAACGAGCCATCTGTAGTGGCGATTGTTGAACAAACAGGAAAAAAACAAGTTTTAGCTGTAGGTGATGAGGCAAAAACGATGTTAGGAAGAACACCTGGAAACATTAGTGCAATTCGACCTTTAAGAGATGGGGTTATCGCCGATTTTATAGTTACTGAGGAAATGATTAAACACTTCATTAAAAAAGTTCATAAAGGTAGAACATTTGCCAACCCAAGAATATTAATTTGTGTGCCCACTGGATCTACTCCAGTTGAAAGAAAAGCAATTCAAGACAGTGCTTTGGCGGCAGGCGCTAGAAGAGTTCAATTAATTGAAGAGCCTATAGCTGCAGCAATTGGAGCAGGTTTACCAATATCAGAAGCAACAGGATCAATGGTTGTTGATATTGGCGGTGGGACAAGTGAGATTGCTGTTATGTCATTAGGAGGTTTAGTTTATTCAAAATCTCTAAGAGTTGCAGGTGATGCTATGGACGGAGCTCTAGTTAATTATATGAGAAAAGAATATAATCTTATGATAGGAGATAGCACAGCTGAAAAAATTAAAAAAGAAATTGGTACCGCTATTCCATCAAATAATAACACTTATGCTGTTAAAGGAAGAGATTTAAGATCAGGAACTCCAAAAGAGGTAAATATCACGGAAGAGGATACTGCTGAAGCTTTAGATGGTATTTTAAGAGAAATGGTAAATGGTATTAAAGATGCCCTTGAAGCTACACCACCAGAGTTATCCGCTGACCTCGTTGATATGGGTCTTACTTTGACAGGGGGTGGAGCTTTATTGAAAAATATAGATAGAAGATTTTCAAAAGAGACAGGATTACCAGTACATATTGCGGAAGACCCTCTATCGTGTGTTGCAATTGGAACTGGTAAAGCTTTGGATCAAGAACAAACATTCTCTACGATGCTGACTGAATATTAAGAAAGATGGCCTCAAGCAGAGATGATTTTATAATAGCAATTAGATCTGCTTTTTTAAAAAAAAGCACTAAACAGAAATTTTCGTTATTAACTTTAATTTTTTTTTCAATTTTTATAATTGTATTATCTAATTTCAATTTCAAAGCTATAAGTATAACAAAGTCGATTATAAAAGAAATTGTTTATCGATCTTCTTTTATAGTTTCGATACCAGAAAATTTAATTAAATCTTCTTATTATAACGTAAATGAATATACCAATTATTATAAAGAGTACAAAAAAACTAAAGAAGAACTAGATCAGTTAAAATCAGAAAATATTTCTACGAAAATTATCAAGAGTGAAAATGAAGAACTAAAAAGCCTTATAGATGGTTATACTATCACTTCAAACAAGATTTTGGCAAAAGTAATTGTTGATCATGAAAGTCCTTTTTTAAGATCAATTATAATTAATAAGGGGAGCAAAGAGAAAATAAAGATAGGAACAAATATTTATGATCGAAGTTATCTTGTAGGAAGAGTGATTGAAGTTAATTATACAAATTCAAGAGTATTGTTGTTAACAGATTTAAACTCAAATATTCCTGTTTCTATTACACCTGGTAATGTTCAGGCAATTGTGGTCGGTAACGGAGATAAAAAAGGTGAAATTAAATATATCAAAAATGATTTGATAAACAAAATCGATGATAAAGGAATAGCATATACATCAGGAACTGGTTCAATTTTTAAAAGTGGAATTCCTGTAGGCACAGTTGATTTAAAAGATGAAAATGAAAAAATATTAATTAATTTTTATAGTGATTTTACTCAATTAAAATATGTTTTTGCGGAGATAGATGAGCTAATTCCTACTCCTGCTGAAACTAAAGAAAATGATCAAACAGAGGGCTCTTCTAATACTGAACAAATAAAAATAAATTTAATAAGTGATGAATTGCAGATTTTAGAAGAAAGTAACACTAAATTTCTAGAGGAAAATAAAGAATTAAATAATTTAACTAAAGAACTGGAAAAACAAATTGAGATATTAAAAACAGAAAATGAATTTCAAAAAAATGCTATTCAGCAGCATAATTTAGATCAAGAAGAGTTAGAATTTTTAAGATTAAATTTAATTTATAGTTCGAAGTGCCAATCAAAAAAACTTTTTAGCACTGGCTTTAAAGTAGGTACACCAGAATATAAAGAATGCATTATGCAAAAAGGAAAGATAAGTGATTAGATTTCAAAAGAAAAATTTATTGTACAAGATATATACTTGGTTACCAATACTTGCTTTGTTTATATCTGTATTTAATGAATTTGATTTAAATTATCTAAACATAGATTATTTTTCCTTTAATTTTCCATTTATATTAATTTTTTATTTTGCTTTGAAAGAATACCAAAGATTTGATTATTTTTTAGTTTTTTTAGCTGGGCTGGTTAATGACACTGTTGTTGGTCTACCCCTGGGCTTAAGTTCTTTGTCGTATATATTAATTTGTATATTTGCTAATTATCTAAGGAATATTACTATTAGTCCGAATCTAATAAAAGACTGGCTTTATTTTTTATTTATAATCAGTTTAATTAATTCAATCAATTATTCAGTTTTATTTTTGTTTTTTTCTTATGAATTAGACATTACACTTTTTATTGTAAATAATTTTTTTACATTCGTGTTTTACATTATTTTTTCGGTATTTTTTAAGAGGTATTTAAAAAGTTTAGATGATTAATATAAGTGACAGTGCAACTAAATTAAATTCACTAAATCGTAGAATGTTTATTCTTGCGACAGCTAAGATTATAATTCTAGGTGGTATAGTTAGTAGATTATTCTTTTTACAAGTTAAGGAGAACAAAAAATATTTAACACTTTCTGATAAAAATAGAATTCGAGAATGGAAATTACCTCCCATAAGAGGAGATTTTGAGGATTATTTTGGAAACACTATTGCTGGGAACTTTGAGGCCTATCAACTCCATATTATACCAGAAGAAGTAGAAGATTTTAGATATGTAATTTATCGAGTTAAAGAATTATTAGATTTAAGTGAAAAACAATTTAAAAAAATTTTAAAAAAGAAGAATGAAATTAAGCCCTGGGAAACACTAATTGTTGCAGATAATTTAAATTGGGAAAAATTTTCAAAAATAAATAATCACTTGTATGATCTTAATGGAGTTAAACCAGTAATTTCAATATCTAGAGATTATCCTTATAAAGAAAATTTTACTCATGTTTTGGGTTATGTTAGTCAGGCAAACGAAAATGATATTTTAACAAATGAAAATATTAAAGAAAAATTTGTACCTGGTTTAAAAGTTGGAAAGACAGGTCTGGAAAGATCATTCGAAAAAAGATTAATTGGATCAAATTCTGTGGAGCGATATGAAGTTAATGCCTATGGTAGAAGGATTAGTCAACTGGCATTCCAAAAAGGAGACAAGGGCGAAACAATCAAACTTACAATTGATACAAAAATTCAAGAACTAGCTAATGAATTATTAAAAGAAAAAGCAGGATCTATTTGTGTGATGGATATTTACACAGGTGCAATAATTGCTATGCATTCTTCTCCATCTTTTGACCCTAATTCTTTTGTTTTCGGAATAAGCCAAGATGAGTGGCAACTGATAAGAAATAATCCAATGAAACCATTAGTTAATAAATCATTATCTGGAAACTATTCTCCAGGGTCAACTATAAAACCTATAGTTGCCTTGTCAGCCTTGGAAAACGAGGTAATCGGAAAAGATTTTACAGTCCAATGTAAAGGACACAAAAATCCTTTGGAACTGTATGGGCAAACTTATCATTGCTGGAAAAAGGAGGGACACGGATTTGTAAATTTGAGAGAGGCGATGAAACAATCTTGCGATACATATTTTTATGAAGTTGCAAGGCGTTTAGGTGTGGATAGATTAAGTGTCACTGCAAAAAAATTTGGATTAGGGCAGAAAGTTTTTAAAGATATATTCGATAATGAGAAGAAAGGTTTAGTACCTAATACAGAATGGAAAAAAAATGCATTGGGAAGAAATTGGGTACTTGGTGAAACAATTATTACAGGTATTGGTCAAGGATTTATTCAAACAACGCCAATACAATTATGCTTAATGACTGCACAAATAGCTAATGGTGGATATAAAATTTATCCTAGAATAGTAGCAAATGATGAAAGTCAATATGAAGATAAGTTTACGCCATTATATAAAAATTCTCGAAATATCAAAATTGTTCAAGATGCTATGTTTAGTTCAACAAATGAACCAAGGGGAACTTCTTACAGATCTCGATTAAATGATTCTAAATATCAATTTGCTGGAAAAACTGGAACTTCACAGGTTAAGAAAATAACTGAAAGAGATCGTGAGTTAGATCTTAAAACATTTCAAATTCCTTATGAGGAAAGAGATCATGCCCTATTTATAGCTTTTGGACCTTACAAAAATCCAAGATATGCACTGAGTATAATTATAGAGCATGGTGGTTCTGGAGGAACTGTAGCAGCTCCATTAGCAAAAGAATTATTTAAAATGATTGTTGATAGACATGAAATTAGGAAAAATTTCGACAATAAAAAATATTTGGATATCTAATGTACCAGCATACTAGATTTGATAATAAAAATAATTTTTTTCAAAAATTTGGAAGCTTAGACTATGTGCTTCTATCGTGTCTTTTGATCCTTGGTTTTATAAGTCTTGCAACAATGTATTCTACTGATGGAGGTGAAGTATTATTTCATACAAGAAGTCACTTTATTAAATTTATTGTTTTCTTCTCGATGATGATTGTAATTTCATTTATTAATATAAAATTTTGGTTCTCTCTTGGCTATTTATCTTATGCGATTATTTTAGGAATGTTAATTTGGACAGTAAATTTTGGTATTACTGCATCAGGGTCCAAAAGGTGGATTGACCTATATTTTTTAAATCTTCAACCATCTGAACTGATGAAAATTTTTATTATTTTATGTTTAGCAAAATATTTTCATAGAATGAAGACACAACATGTAAATTCTTTTTATGCAATTTGTTTTTCATTAATTATTATTTTTGTTCCAATGAGTTTGGTAATTATTCAACCTGATTTGGGCACATCATTACTTATTGCGATAAGTGGAATTGTCGTATTATGGTTTGCAGGATTAAATCAAAAATATTTTTTTTATTCTTGTTTGGTATCAATTATTTCATTACCAATTATTATTTCTTTTTTAAAACCTTATCAAAAACTCAGGGTATTAACTTTTCTTAATCCAGACAGAGATCCGTTAGGTGCGGGCTATCAGATTATTCAATCCAAGATAGCTGTTGGATCAGGAGGCATTATGGGTAAAGGTTTTTTGAAAGGAACGCAAAGTTATTTAGAATTTCTTCCTGAAAAACATACTGATTTTATATTTACGTTATATTCAGAAGAATTTGGTTTTATAGGATCAGTTTTGTTACTTTTAATTTATAGTATTATAATTTACCGAGTTATAAGAATAGGGGCTCTATCTAGAAGCTATTTTGCAAAATTATTTTGCTACAGTTTCGGAACATCAATTTTTATATATATCGTAATAAACATGAGCATGGTTCTAGGTTTACTTCCTATTGTAGGCTCCCCCTTACCGATCATGTCATATGGTGGTTCATCAATGTTAGCTACCATGATAGGATTTGGAATTGTTATGAGTGCCAAAACTCATAGTCAACAATCCATTGCATAAGTATAATTTGTCGCTTAATCTTAAGTAATATTTCATTATATAGTCTTTGGATGAATAAACTTAAGGTAGGTATAGTTGGAGCTGGTATCCAGGGAATTTCTAACGCTTTATTTCTTCAAAAAAAAGGTTTTGAGGTAACTATTTTTGATAGAGAAAATCCAGGGAGTCCAGCAGCATCATATGGAAATGCTGGTCATTTTTCTCCCTATGCATCACTATCTTTAAATAGAACTGATATTTTATTGGACGTTCCTGCAATGCTAATGAGCTCAACAGGACCTCTTGCTCTTAAATGGAACTATGTTCCAAAAATGATCCCTTGGTTTATGAAATTTATAATGAACACATCAAAAAATAAAATGATGCACACGGCCAAAAATATGCATCAAATTTTAGATTTAGCGCTACCCGCTTATGATGAATTATTTGATGAAGTCGATATCGAAGGTTTAGTTGAAAACAAAGGTATTTTATATATTTGGAATGATAAAGATTTAAAAAGTAGAGAATTAGAGATTAATGTTAGAAAGGAATTAGGAGTTCAGCAACAGCTTGTAAATAAAAAAGAAATTCATGATCTTGAACCAAATATAAAACCTTTTTATCATGCTGGTGTTTATTATCCCTATGCGAGACATGCAAGAAATCCAAAAAAAATTCTGTTAAAGTTTTTCGATTTGTTTCGCAAAAAAGGTGGGGAATTTAAAAGATTGGATGTAAAAAGCATAGATTTCCAGGACGAACAACCAATATTAAAGACCGAGTCAGAAAAATATTTGTTTGATAGAGTCGTGGTAGCCTGTGGGGCCTTTTCAAAAAAATTAACTGATAATTTAGATGAAAAAATACCTTTAGATACTGAGCGTGGTTACCATGTTCATTTTAAGAACTGTGATCATCTTTTACAAAGACCAGTTATTTTTTCAAATCGAGGGTTTGGAATCACTCCAATGGAACAAGGGTTAAGAGTTGTAGGTACAGTAGAGTTTGGAGGATTAAAAAATCCTCTTTCAAAATCTCGTATTAAAAATTTGATTAACAATGCAAAATATATGTTGGGAGATTTGCCAGAACATGAAGATGAATGGTTAGGATTTAGACCAACTTTGCCAGATTTTTTGCCAGTTATGGGTCCCTCAAAAAATCATAAAAATGTATTTTATTGTTTTGGTCATCATCATTTAGGATGGACATTAGGACCAATATCTGGAAAGATTGTTTCTGGAATGATAGCTAAAGAAAACACAAATTTAAATTTAGCCCCTTATAGCTCAACAAGATTTAATTAGTAAAATGCAAAATACCAAAGCATATATAATGCTGGTATGCGCTACCTTATTCTGGGCTGGCAATTTTATGGTTGGCAAGTATGCTTTTTTAGTTGAAATACCTCCTTTATCTTTAGTTTTTTATCGCTGGTCACTTGTTTGGATTATATTGTTGCCTTTCACCTACAAGGAAATAATAAAATATAAAGACACGATTTTAAATAATTTACCTTTATTATTCTTTTTGGGTTTTACAAGTGTTGGTTTATTTAACTCTTTTACTTATTTATCTTTAATTTATACTCAAGTCATTAACGCATCTCTTTTTAATACTGCTATCCCAGCTATAATAATTTTACTTTGTTTTTTATTTAAAGTTGAAAAAACAAATAAATTTCAAATTCTGGGTCTTATTATTTCAGTGTGTGGAATTTTAGCAATTATTACAAGACTCAAACTAGATATTTTACTCTCATTAAATTTTAACAAAGGAGACTTGATAATGATAGGAGGTGTCATTACTTGGGGGGTTTATTCAACCCTCTTAAAGAAAAAAAAGTTTACTCTTCCATTATTAACTTTGGTTCACATAATTTGTACATTCGGTTTAATTAGTGTGTTTCCACAATTTTTATATGAGTACTCAAATGGCGAATTAATTACGTTTGATATAAATATAATTTATACCTTGATATTTCTAGCTCTCTTTCCAAGCATAGGATCTTACTACTGTTGGGCAGGTGCTGTTTCTATCATTGGGGCAAATAGAGCAGGTATTTTCTTATCTTTAATTCCGTTGTTTAGCACAATAATGGCAATACTTTTTTATAATGAACAATTTAGATTTTTTCACTTGATTGGCGCCATTTTAATTATATTAGGTTTATTTTTATCAAATAAGGAAATTAAAAATGCTTAAAGTAGCTATCTTGGACGATTATCAAAATGTTTCTCAACAGTTTGTTGATATAGAAAAATTATCGGGAAAATATGAAATTAAAATTTTTAGCGAACCGTTTAGTGATGAGGCAGATGCAATAGATCAATTATCTGATTTTGAAGCATTGCTAATAATGCGGGAAAGAACGCCAATTACAAAAAATTTAATAGATAATTTGATGAATTTAAAATTTATTATTACAACTGGATTGAGAAATAGATCTATCGATCTTGAGTCAGCTAAGAAAAGAAAAATTATTGTGAGTGGTACAGATATGAATATCAACCCTACTCCAGAATTGACTTGGTCATTGATATTGGGATTAGCAAGAAATTTAAAAGAGGAAATTGATAATATGTATCAAGGTTATTGGCAGACTACTATTGGAGTTGAGCTTAAAGGAAAAATATTAGGATTAATTGGATTAGGTAGAGTGGGATCACAAGTTGCAAAAATTGGTCAAGCGTTTGGTATGCAAGTAATGGCGTGGAGTGAAAATTTAAACTTAAACACCTGTAAAGAATTAAATGTTCTTCCGTGCACTAAAGAAGATTTGATTAAAAATTCGGATTTTCTATCAATTCATGTTCAAGGAGGAGAAAGGTATAAAAATTGTATTACATTGAAGGAATTCGACAAAATGAAAAAAACATCCTACTTAATAAACACTTCTAGGGGCCCCATTGTAAATGAGGATGATTTAATAATTGCTTTATCAACTAATGAAATTGCTGGTGCAGGTTTGGATGTTTTTGAAAAAGAGCCATTGCCAGAGAATAACAAATTAAGATTTTTACCTAACGCATTACTTACTCCTCATATTGGATATGTGACCGCTGAAAATTATCAAATTTTTTATAGTCAAATGATTGAGTCTCTCGAGGCTTGTGTAAACGGTAAACCAATACGTATTATTGAAAAATAATGGATTTACCAGTCGTTAATCATAAAGATTATTTTGCGAAAATTGGTGACGATCATAAATTTCCAATAAATAAATTTGGTGATCTTGCAGATTATCTAATTAAAGAGAAGATAGTAAAAAAATTTCACAAACCGTATCCGTGTTCAGTAGAGACTTTAAAAAAAGCCCATTCGGAGGAATATATTAGTAATATTAAAAATAAAACTCTCGATGAAATCGGTGTCAAAAAAATAGGTTTTCCATTGGTTGATAGTGTAGTGAAAAGATCTTTTATCGCTACTGGTGGCACCGTACTGGCTTCTAAATTAGCAATTAATTATGGTGTAGCTTGTAATACTGCTGGCGGTAGTCATCATGCAAATTACAATGGTGGTGCTGGTTATTGTGTTTTTAACGATGTAGCAGTTGCATCTCATTATTTATTAGACAGAGGATTAGCTGGAAAAATCTTGATTGTAGATTTAGATGTTCACCAAGGGAATGGTAATTCAGATATTTTTAAAGATAATAGAAATGTTTTTACTTTTAGTATGCACTCTAAATCAAATTATCCTGCAAAAAAATCTATCAGTGACTGTGATGTAGAATTAGAAGATGATTTAGAAGATAAAGAATATTTAAAAATTCTCAAATTTTATTTAAATCAACTAAATCAAGAAAACTTTGATTTTGTATTTTATATTGCTGGGGTTGATATTCATTTCAATGATAGACTTGGAAAATTAAAAGTTTCTGATGAGGGTATTCAAGAAAGAGATGAAATTGTTACAGAAAATTTTTTTTCAAAAGGAATTCCTCTTTGTGGTGTTTTAGGTGGTGGTTACAATAAAGATTCTAAAAAACTTGTTGAATTACATTCTTATTTACATCAATCATGTGCTAGATTAGTTTAATTGTATGAATAAAAAAAATTCAAATTTAAGTGCAGAACAAAAACTAGTTATGTTTGAAGAAGGAACTGAACCGCCTGGTTCTAGTGAATTGAATAACGAAAAACGTGAAGGAAGCTATCATTGTGCAAACTGTGGCGTAAAGCTATTCGACTCTAAAACTAAATATGAAAGTGGTTCAGGTTGGCCATCGTTTTTCGAGTCACTTCCAGATGTATTTGAAACAAAAACAGATCATTTATTAGGTTATGCACGTACAGAGTATCATTGCAAAAATTGTAAAGCTCATCATGGCCATGTTTTTGATGATGGACCACAACCTACTGGTAAAAGATATTGTAATAATGGTATTTGTTTGATTTTTAAAAGCAAATAAGATTTATTTTAACATATCTTGCAACTTATTTTCTTTCTCTAAAGCTCTAACTTCATCATAACCACCAATGTGTTGGTCATTGAAAAAAATTTGTGGGATAGTTCTTTTTCCGTTTGCTTTTTTAATCATCTCATCCATTGCACCATCAACTGTTGCAATATTAATTTCTTTAAAGGAAGCATTATTTCGAGTTAGTAATCTTTTTGCTGCATCGCAATAATTACAAAAAGGACCTGTATAAATTGTGACATTTTTCATGACTTAAAGATAGTCACCTTTTTTTAATTTACTAGTAATAAGTTTTCTGGAATACTCAAATTTTTTTCTATGTTTAATGCTTTTCTGATTTACTCTTTTTCTCCATAATCTAAATGAGGAGGGTTTAATTGACTTTCTCATTATTTTGATAACATCAGATTCCTTGTATCCAGTTTTTTTTTCAATTTCTTCGAAAGTGATACGATCCGCCCAGGCAGCCCATATGACCCAATCCGGGTCTTCAATATTTGGCTCCGGATTTTTGACCCTGGTGACAGGTCTGTGACCTTTTTTTTTCATAAATCCCTTATATTTGAAAAAAAATGATAATGCATTTTCTTTCAATTGTGGTATATTGAGTTTGATAGTCCTTCTTAGCCATCTTTAGCTCCCGGTTTTTAAGGACTATCTTTCTGTTTAATTCTCAATAAATTAATTATTTAAAACCTTATTTTTTATTAATTATTGATTTAAAATCAAAAACGCTACTAGGGAATTTTACTTGATGCATCAAATCAAAATCCAATCTAAATAACTTGTTAAGTCATTTGCCAATTGTTTGATAATATTAAAAAATAATTAATACAATTTTAGCGGGTACGTTGGCTTACATTATTCTAAATTCTTGGATTATAGGTTATAAATTAATGAATTTTTGATCTTATTATCTTTTAAATTTCTTATTTTTGGTAAAAAAGCTAAAAATTAGAGATTTTTTTTGTTGTATTATTGCAACAATATTGATTTTTAATATGTTATATTGATAAAAACATCAATAT
Organism: Candidatus Pelagibacter sp. RS39; assembly: GCF_002101315.1. Classification (NCBI taxonomy): domain Bacteria; kingdom Pseudomonadati; phylum Pseudomonadota; class Alphaproteobacteria; order Candidatus Pelagibacterales; family Candidatus Pelagibacteraceae; genus Candidatus Pelagibacter; species Candidatus Pelagibacter sp. RS39. Next base: position 966,619 of record NZ_CP020777.1, on the reverse strand, counting down.
TTTCTTAAAAAATATAGTTTTTAATGATATGAGTCGGCAAAATTAACATTTAAACATAAGGATAATAACTATGAAAAAATTTTTAATAGCAGCAATTATGCTTCTAGGATCAATTTCTCTTGCTAACGCAGAGAGATTTAGCTTAGGTGCAACTGTTTCTGGTGGTGTATTCTCTGCAGATGGAGCTTCAGAATTGTTCAGTGGTGATCACTCAGGAAATAGATCTACAACAGATGTAACTAAAAGCACAGCAGATGAAGGTGAAGATGCTGAAGCGGCAGTAATGATGGGATCAATTTTCTTTGAAGCAGCTTTAACTGATCAAGTATCTCTTGGAGTAAATTATGTTCCACATTCAATGGACTCTGAAACAGTTGAAAACATTCAAAATATGCACGCAGTAGCGACTGGTGAAGATACATCATCAGTAAGAAACACAGTTAAAGTTTCATTCGAAGATTTAACTACTATTTATGCTTTAGCTAACATTAATGACAATGTTTATGCTAAAGTTGGTTATGTAGAAGTAGAATTAATAACTGATGAAAATTTAGGAACTGGTGGTGCTTATGGTAACACTACTTTAGATGGATATTCAATTGCTTTAGGATATAGCATGGATATGGCAGATGGAATGTTTGCAAGATTTGAAGCTAGCTACATGGATTTAGATGGAGCAACTTTAACCAACGACAATGATTCTACAAAATCTGTTAAAGCAGATGGTATTTCTGGATATGGTGCAGGAATATCAATTGGAAAATCATTTTAAATATAATTAAAGATAGTTTAATTGTTAATTTAAAACCCCCTCCAAAAGAGGGGGTTTTTTTTTGTCTTAAATAAATAGAAGAATTTTACAAAAAATTAAATTATTATTAACTGATGAATCTTGGTTTTATAGGTACAGGGAACATCGTCTCAGATGTAATAACTGGTATTTGTAAATCTAAGATAAAATATAAAAAAATAATCATTTCACCAAGAAATAAAAAAAAAGCACTTTTCCTAAAAAAATATTTTAAAAGGGTTGTCATTGCTAAAAATAATCAAGAGGTAATAAATAAGGCAGATTGGGTATTTCTTGGAATTTTACCAAAAGTTGGAGAAAAAATATTGCCTAAACTAAAATTTAGAAATAGGCAAATTATAGTAAGTTTTATGTCTACTACAAACTATACAAAATTAAATAAATTGATCAAAATAAAATCTACTATTATAAGAGCCATTCCAATGCCACCAATTAGATTGGGCAAAGGACCAGTTGCAATATTTCCATCTAATAAAAAAGTTAAAAGTTTTTTTGACAAAATAGGTCAAACAATTGAAATCAAAAATGAAAAATTATCAAAAAATTTTTGGGCTATTTCAGGAACAATGGCCTCATTTTATGAATTATTGAATGTTTTATCAAATTGGTTGATTAGAAAAAAAACAAATAAATTAGATGCACAAAAATATGTAACTTTGTTATATTCAGCTTTAGCTGAGCTGGCTCTCTCAAATTCCTCTAGGCCATTGAAAAATTTAGTAGATGAACAGACACCAGGTGGACTTAATTGGCAAGGTGTTAATGAATTAAGGAAGTCAGGCTATTATAGATTACTAGAAAAATCACTTAAGAAGATTTATAAGAGATTGTGATCTAATTCAGTAATGCAAGATAATATTTTAGAAATAAAAAACTTATCAAAATATTTTGGTGGATTAGCAGCCGTATCTAATTGTTCATTAAAAGTAAAACAAGGAACTATAACTGGTATAATAGGACCTAATGGTTCTGGAAAAACAACTTTATTTAATTTAATTGCTGGAAATTTAAAATCGTCTGGTGGTAGTGTTTTATTTAATAATCAAAATATCACTGATGTTCCGTCTTATGAATTATTTTCAAAAGGATTATTAAGAACTTTCCAAATAGCTCATGAATTTACGAATTTATCAGTTTTAGAAAATTTGATGATGGTACCAGGCAATCAATCTGGAGAAAAGTTGATGAATGCTTTATTAAAGCCTGGATTAGTTGCAAAAGAGGAAAGTCAAATAAAAGAAAAAGCAATGGAAGTAGTTGATTTTCTTAATTTAAGTCATTTAAAGAATGAATTAGCTGGAAACTTATCTGGAGGACAAAAAAAACTATTAGAATTGGGACGAACAATGATGGTAGATGCAAAGTTAGTATTGTTAGATGAGGTCGGCGCAGGAGTTAATCGAACTTTATTAAAGGATTTAGGTACAGCTATAGAGAAGTTAAACAAAGAGAAAGGTTATACTTTTTGCATGATTGAGCACGATATGGATTTTATAGGAAGATTATGTGATCCAGTAATTGTTATGGCAGAAGGATCTGTTTTATTTGAGGGTTCAGTGGAAGATGCAAAAAAAGATGACAGAGTAATTGAAAGCTACTTAGGTAGAGGTTCAAAACTAAAAGATAATTAAATATGGCTTTTTTTGAAGGAAACAACATGACAGGTGGATATGGCAAGGGTCCAGATATAATTAATTCATGTACTGTTAATGTTGAAAGAGGAGAGATAGTTTCCATTCTTGGTCCCAATGGAGCTGGAAAATCCACAGCTATGAAAGCCATGCTAGGTTTATTAAATTTAAAATCAGGGTCTGTAATTATTGACGGTAAAGATATTTCAAAACTTTCTCCACAAGATAGAGTGAAAGAAGGAATTTCATTCGTACCTCAAACAAAAAATGTATTTGCAGGAATGACAGTTGAGGAAAATTTAGAAATGGGTGCTTTCTTAGTCAATCAAGACTATACAAAAGTAATCGATGAAATTTATAATCTTTTCCCAATTTTAACTGAAAAAAGAAAACAATTTGTGGGAGAATTGTCAGGAGGTCAAAGACAACAAGTTGCATTAGGAAGGGCGCTGATGATTAAACCATCTGTACTCATGTTAGATGAGCCAACTGCTGGTGTTTCTCCAATTGTGATGGATGAACTTTTTGATCATATTATAAAAGTAAAAAAAACAAATGTTGCAATCTTGATGGTTGAGCAGAATGCAAAGCAAGCTCTCAATATTTCTGATAGAGGATATGTATTAGTCACTGGTGAAAATCGTTATTCAGGGACAGGTAAAGAATTACTAAACGATCCAAGAGTAAGAAGCTCTTTTTTAGGTGGTTAAATGGATTTTCTAAACGCGTTAATTCTTTTATTAAATTATATTTTTGTTCCTGCTCTTGCCTACGGATCTCAATTAGCAATTGGAGCCATATTTGTAACTTTGATTTATGGAATACTGCGCTTTGCAAATTTTGCAACTGGAGACATGATGTCATTTGGCACAATGGTTGCCATACTTTTTACGTGGTACTTTCAGTCACTTGGTTTATCCCTTGGTTTTTTACCCACTGCACTTTTAGCAATACCTTTTGCAATTCTCTTTATGGGTTTATACATGCTAATTATTGATAAGTTTGTATTTAAATATTACAGATTAAATAAAAGTCCCCCTGTTCAATTAGCAATGGTAAGTATTGGAGTAATGTTTGTTACCCAAGCAGTTGTAAGAATTATAATTGGCCCATCAGATAGAAGATTTTTTGATGGTGAGAAATTTTTGATTAAAGCTAATGAGTTTAAGGAAATGACAGGTTTAAACGAGGGACTTGCTATTAAGTCAACTCAAGTTATTACAATTGTTGTCACAATAATTTTAGTTTCAACTTTATTTTGGTTTTTAAATAAAACAAAAACTGGAAAAAGTATGAGAGCTTATTCTGACAATGAAGATTTAGCATTACTTTCTGGAATAGATCCAAAAAAAATTGTTATGATTACTTGGATGATTGCTGCAATTTTAGCAACAATAGGTGGAGTTTTATATGGTTTAGATAAAAGTTTTAAACCATTTACTTATTTCAATAATATGCTCCCAATATTTGCTGCTGCTATAGTTGGGGGAATTGGTAATCCTTTTGGAGCTTTCCTAGGAGGTTACGTAATTGCCTTTTCAGAAATACTGTTGACTTATGCATATAAGAAATTCTTTATGTATGTTTTACCAGAAAGCATGGAACCAGATGGTTTAATTCAGTTACTTTCAACTGATTATAAATTTGCAGTATCTTTTTCAATATTGGTAATTGTATTGCTCTATCGTCCATCAGGAATATTTAAAGGAAAGATATTGTGAGAAAAAATTTAAATGTAATTGTAGCTTACAGTATTATGATGGGATTAATTATCCTTGTAGGTATATTTCAATCTTGGAATATTGCTTTATCCATCTTTAATTTATGTTTGATATCAGCTGTCATGACGATGGGTGCTAATATTCAATGGGGTTATGCCGGTTTGATTAATTTTGGAATAATGGGCTTTACCGCACTAGGTGGTCTAGCTGCAGTTTTAATTTCTGTAAATCCAGTTCAAGAGGCTTGGAGCGCAGGGGGTACCAATATTCTATTAAGTCTATTTCTTATAATTGGAATTGTTTTAGCTGTTAGATTTGTTCTTAAAAGATATCAAAAATCTAAAATTAGAAATTATATAATCGCTGTAATTATTATTTCAGGAATAATTATTATACGATTTGTCTCTGAACCTGGTATTGAAGCAATTGAAGAAGTAAACCCAGCTAGAACTGGATTTTTAGGTGGGCTAGGGCTTCCAATAATTTTTTCTTGGATTGTCGGTGCTTTCTTTGCAGGAGGATTAGCTTTTGTCATTGGTAAGGTAGCATTAGGATTAAGAGCTGATTACTTAGCAATAGCGACATTACTAATATCAGAAATAGTAATAGCAATTATCAAACATGAAGACTGGTTAACCAGAGGTGTTAAAAATGTGATTGGTTTAAAACGTCCTGCTCCATATGAAGTTAACTTACAAGAAACAGAATGGTTTATAAATCTAGTTGAAAAATTTAATTCAGGAAAATTAGCTTTGATTTCTGATATTACAGAGAGACAAGCAGCACTTAATCAATTTGTAATAGAAGGATCATCAGTATTTGTAAAACTTTGTTATTCAGGTTTATTTTTAGTTGTTGTGATTATTCTTTTAATTTTAACTCAAAAAGCTCTTTACTCTCCTTGGGGAAGAATGATGAGAGCTATCAGAGATAATGAAGAAGCTGCTAATGCTATGGGCAAAAATGTAGTTAAACAGCATTTGTTAATTTTTGTTTTAGGATCAGCTATTGTCGGTATTGCAGGAGCTATGCTTGTAACTCAAGATGGATTATTTACACCAGGGAGTTATAGACCTTTAAGATATACTTTTTTGATTTGGGTAATGGTTATTGTTGGTGGTAGTGGTAATAACTTTGGAGCAATTCTTGGAGGTTTTGTAGTTTGGTTCTTATGGATTGAAGCAGCACCAATAGGATTGTACTTAGTTAATTTAACAACAGCAGGTTTAGAAGATACACATTTTTTGAAAGTTCATTTAATTGAAAGTGTTCCTTATTTCAGATTTTTAATGATGGGAATAGGTTTATTATTAATTATGAGGTATAGACCAAAGGGTATACTTCCTGAAAAAATAGAAATAAAATAAGTTTATGAAATATATTATTACAGGTGCTGCTATTGCTTGGGCTTTATATATGGCAGATAAGTATTTATTTTTTTAAAAAAAACCCCCAACATCAAAGATGTCAGGGGTTTAATTCTTTTAAGATAAAAATTATCTTTGTTTTTTAGTTTTGAATTTTCCGCCTTTAACTTCTTGTTCTAAGAAAGAACCTTCAGCTTCACCGACGCTTGTAAAAGTAACTCCAGTTGCACCTTCGTAGTCAACTTTTTTACCTTTAGCTAATAAATCTAAACCTTTTTTAAGCTGACCTGGATAAATCTTTGTTCCAGGACCATTTGCAACATCCATTACATTTTTTGCAATTGAAGCTCTGTCAGCTGAGTTACCTGCTTGCATAGCTAAAACTATTAAAGCAGCAGCATCATAAGATTCTCCTGTGTATGGACCAGAACTATCTATACCTGCAGCACTTGCAACTTTAGCAAATACTCCAGCTCCTTTTCCAGTTGAACCAGGTAATGAACCAAAAGATTTATTTAAATCTTTTCCAAACGCATCAACTAAAGATTGACCTATCATACCATCTGATAAAATAAATCTATCAAATGCACCAGAGTCTAAAGATGCTTGAATAATACCTTTACCACCTTGGTCTAAGTAACCTATTACTGCTACTGCATCTCCACCTGCTGAAGCAAGCGTTGCTACTTCAGAAGAGTAGTCTGCCTTACCATCTTCGTGTGCAGTTACTGTAGTAACTTTAATACCATGAGCCTCAACAGCTGCTTTATAAACATCTGCTAAACCTTTTCCATAGTCGTTATTAGTGTATGTAATTGCTACACTCTTAATTTTTCTGTCTTTTGTAACATCAGCTAAGATTTGTCCACCTCTTGCATCTGAAGGAGCTGTTCTAAAAAAGTATCCTTTATCGTCAAGAGTTGTTAAACCTGGAGATGTTGCTGAAGGTGAAATCATTACAACACCGTTTGGTACTGCAACATTAGATGCAATTGCACCTGTTACACCTGAACAGTCAGCTCCCATAATTGCTGCAACACCTTGTGCAATTACACCCTCGGCTGCTGCAGTAGCTGCCGCTGAGTCCACACAAGTTGAGTCTGCTCTTACAACTGAAATTTTTTCACCACCAAGTAATGATCCAGAATCTGATGCTTCTTTAAAAGCAAGCTCAGCAGATGCTGCCATTGCTGGTGTAAGGGATTCAATTGGACCAGTAAATCCTAATATAATTCCCATTTTTACTTCTGCAAAAACATTTGTTGTAAAAGTAGAAACAAATATAAATGCAGCCACAAATAGTTTTTTCATTATTATCCTTTTTTATTGTTAACAATTTTTAAAAACCAAATTAAATCTGATTTATAAAAAGTTGCAATAAGCAAATTATTTAATTTTGTGTAAAAAAAACACCGAAGTAATTACAATTATACCACCCAATATGAACAAAATAGTGGGCACTTCACCAAAAACTAGATAAGTGAGAATAATCCCAAATATTGGAAAGAGGGAATAAAAAGGAAAAATCTTTCCAACAGTATAAAATTTATAGAGATAAAACATCAGCAAGTGTGCACATAAAGATACTATAACTGCTTGATAAGATATGAGCGTCCATGATTCAAAATTTATTTGTTCAATATTCTCTTGAACATTACCTTCAATGAAAGCTGAAATAATTATGAGTGTTACAAAACCAAAAATACCTGTGCTAGCATTTATCATACTTATTGGCAGTTCTTTTAGTTGTCTAGAATAAACTTGCGCAAGTCCGAAAAATAAAGCCATAAGACTGGCAAAAAATAAACCTAAATAGTTTTCTGTTAATTTAGGATCAAAAAAAATTATAACTATTCCAAGAAAGGATGTGAAAATCAAAATCCATTTATTTTTACTAATATTTTCATTTAAGAGAAAAGCACTCGCAAGTATTCCGAACGGTATCGCAAGTTGAGATCCTAAAATTATAGGAGCAATTATTGAAGAATGAAATAGTGATAAATTCATAAATACATAAACTAAAACACCCATAGAAATTGAAAATGAAATCAATGGTTTGAAAAACTTTTTATTAGGAAGTTTAAATTTCCAAAAAGGTATAAGTAACAAAAAGACCAATCCCATTCTTAATGAGGCCATTAAGATGGGTGGAACAGAATTATTAAGAGCTAACTTGGCTACTGGAAACGCACTCCCATGAGCTATCATTATAAAGATTAAAATGAATAAATGTTTAAGTGGCAATTTTTTTAATTAGAAGTATTTTTTAAAGGTTTCATTAATTGATAAAACACCATAATCATTTAATCCACCAATAATCAACTGTAAAGCAACAAGTAAGATAAAACCTAAACCAACATAGGCAATCCAAAGATGTCTTTGAATATAATTTGCTAAATATGTAGCTAATGCACCAGTCAAAACAACTGACAAGATAAGCCCAAACATCATATAGCCAAAATTACCTTTTGCAGCACCAACAACACCAATTACGTTATCAAAACTAATAGTTATGTCTGCAAAAAGGACTTTATAAATACTTTTAATAAATGATGGTTCTTTTGATTTTTTAGTAGGTGATTTGATCTTTTTAATTTCAAATAAATCTTTTCTAAGGTCATTAACAATCCAGATTAAAAGAAGACCACCAATTATTTTGACCCAATAAAATTGAAAAAGGTAAGTAGCAAAAATAGCAAATAAAATTTTGAAAACAAGCGCACCAACTACGCCCCAAAAAATAATCAATTTTCTATTTTTAGGTACAAAGTTTGCAGCAATTAAACCAATTATAATTGCATTATCTGCAGCCAAGATAATATCAATAAATATGATCTGTAAGAGTATGAGAGATTCTTCTAACAATGTAACATAATTTTAAAAAACAATTATAATTGTTCAGATCCTGTTGTCTATTATAAGTAATTAATATTTTGAAACTTTTTCGCCAGCAATGATGGCTTTCAAGTCATCATATTCTTTGCAATTACATCCTTTTAACACTTCAAGTCTTTCGACTGCAAGATTATGTCTATTTGTTGCTACGTATAGTTCGCCTAGATATTCATTAATACCCACATGTTTGGGATCGATTTTTAAACCTGCTAAATAATATTTTTCTCCATTTTCAAAGTCACCAAGTTTTCTAGTGGTAAAACCAAGATAATTTAGTGTATCTGCTTTATTTGGAAATTTTTTATTAGATTGAATTAATAATTTTTGGGCTTTCTCATATCTTTTTTTTGCTTTTTCAAGTTTATCTTTTTTTTCAAAGTTTTTTGCAGCTTTAATATGAGTAACAGCCATATCGTACTGTGTTTTAGTTTTAGAAGAACCGCTATCACTTGATCCAGCAGCAAATGAGTTAGAAATTATAAATACTGAAAATAATAAAGTAATTAAAAGTTTTTTTATCATATAAATTTTTTCATTTTATTTAATGTTTTAAGTGTAAGTCCATTATCTAGTAAATTTTTTTTAATTGATTTAGCAGTTTCTAATGAACTTAGATTATCTCCATGTATGCACACAGAGTCGATTTCACAAGGTATTTGTTTTCCACTGTGACAATTAAGTGACTGAGTTTGGACCATTTTTAATACATGTTTTTTTGCTTGTTCTGGGTCAGTAATTAAGGCGTGAGGTTTTTTTCTTGATACTAGATTTCCATCATCCTCGTAATTTCTGTCAGCAAATATTTCACAGGCAATATTCATATCTAGCTTTTTAGCAGCTTGCTCCATTTTAGAGCCTGTAGGTACTAAATAAATCAACTGCGGATTTATACTTTTAATCACTTTTGCTAAAGTTGTAGCCAAATCAATATCTTCACATGCCATATTGTTTAAAGCACCATGTGGTTTTATATGAGTTACCTTTTCACCATGTTTAGATGAAATTGTTTGAAGAATTTCATACTGATCAATTATTAATTTTTCTATCTCAGAGGATGATAAATTCATTCTTTGTCTACCAAAATTTTCAGGATCATTAAAAGACGGATGTGCACCAATACTAACGCCATTTTTTTTTGATATTTCTACAACGTTATTCATAGTCTCCTCGTCTCCTGCATGATAACCACATGCTATGTTTGCTGAATTGACTATCTTAAGTAACTCAGGATCATGTTTATTAGAATGATGTTTGGATTTTTCACCCAAATCACAATTTATATTAATTTCAATACTCATTATTCTTCAGTATAACATGGCATGATAAAAAATATATCAAATCTTGGTGACGCAGCTCTATATTGTGATTTTGGTACAGAGATAAATAAAGAAATTAACACTCAAGTAATTAGATTTTTTAAAACTATTCAAAAAAAAAATATTGCAGGGGTTAATAATCTTATACCATCATATAATAAATTGATTATTTCTTTCGATCTTAAAAAAATTAATTTCAATAAACTAAAAAAGATAATTGATAATATTGAAATTATTAAAAGTGACACTATTCAAAATAAAAAATTTGAAATTCCTATTTGTTGTGAAAAAGAATTTTCTTTGGACATAAAAAGATTAGAAGAAAAGCTTAAAATGAAAGAAGAAAATATATATGAGAGTTTTTTTAAAAAAGAATTTTTTTGCTACATGACAGGTTTTATTGCAGGTATGCCTTTTCTTGGAGATTTAGATGAAAATCTCAGAGCAAAACGTCTTGATACTCCAAGGGTTAAGGTGCCAAAAGGTTCGATTGGTTTGACAGAGCAATTTGCAAATATTTACACATTTGAAAGTCCTGGAGGATGGAATATTATTGGCAATACACCATTAAATATTTTTGATAGCTCTAAAGAAAATGAGCCCAACTTAATTAATCCAGGTGACTTAGTTACATTTAAGAGAATTACTAAAGAGAATTATCAAAATTATCATGAATAAAAATTATTTTGAAATTTTAAGGGCTGGTATTAATTCAACGTTCCAAGATCTTGGAAGAAATAATCTTTATCATATAGGTATCCCATTCAGTGGAGCTATGGATAATAGAAATTATTTATTAGCTAACAAACTTACTGGCAATGATAATAATAATCCTGTGATAGAATTTGCCTATCAAGGCCCCCATTTAAAATATCATGGTAAAGCAATAAATGCTGCTATTACTGGTGACGTCAGTTTTAAAATTAAAAAGGGTAATAATTTAATTGATGGAGAATGTTATCAATCTTTTATTTTAGAAAATAATGATGAGCTAGATATTATATCAACAAATAAATCAGTTTATGGATATTTAGCAATTAGTGGTCAATTTGATTTAAAGTTACAATGGTCAAGTTATTCAACAAATATTAAGGCAAAGATAGGATCAAATAATGGAGAAAAATTATCTGTTAACCAAAAAATTAATATTAAAGAGATTAATCAAAATTTAGTAAGTAAAAAATTAAATTATATTAATACAAAGATAGAAAATATTAGAGTTATGAAAGGAACAAATTTTGATTATTTTTCCGAGGAAGGTAAAAAACTTTTTTTTGGAAATGAATTTAAAGTCTCTAAATTATCTGATCGTATGGGAATGAGATTAGAGGGAAAAAAAATAGAGAATATTGTTGATACAAATATTAGATCTGAAGGATTGATTAAGGGCGTTATACAAGTGCCGGCTGATGGCAATCCAATTATCATGCTCTCAGATCATGGAACTATCGGGGGATATCCTAAAATTGGTGTAGTTATTAGTGCTGATTATGACAAATTAGTTCAATTAACTCCTGGCTCAACTATCAAATTTCAAGAGGTCGATTTAAATAGTGCAGAAACTCTTTTTAAATTGTATGACTTAGAAACTCAAAATTTAATTTCACAAATTTAATGACTATTTTAAAAAGTTTACCTGGTCCATTACTGATATTTTTTGGCGCTCTTAGTTTGAGCTTTGGTGGATTAATTGTAAAATCTTTTGAGGGAGCAACACTATGGCAGATATTATTTTGGAGATCTTTATTTTTCTCTCTTACTGTCTTAACTTTTTTGATAATCACTTATAAAAGCAAAGTTTTAAAATCGTTTTATGAATCTGGATTACCAGGTTTTATTGGTGGATTAATATTATCTATTGGTTTTTGTGGTTATGTTTTTGCTATGTATAACACTACAGTCGCCAATACCAATTTTATCATATCACTTCAAATTTTATTTTTAGCTATATTTGGTTTCTTTTTTTTAAAAGAAAAAATTAACTCAATTACATTAATCTCAATAATTTTAGCAATGTCTGGAGTACTGTTAATGGTTGGAAATTCTTTATCTCCAGGAGAGTTATCTGGAAATTTAGCAGCCTTTACAATGCCAATTACGTTTGCAGTGTTGATAATGATTGTTAGAAAATTTCCATCTGTTGATATGGTTCCAGCCCAGTTTGTTGCAGGTATAAGCTCATGTTTAATTGGTTTATTATTTTCTCCTACCATTATGATTTCACCTCACGACATTTTTTTGGGTTTTATAGCTGGATTTTTTCAGATAGGTTTTGGTTTTATATTTATAACTATTGGAGCTAGAACAACTCCTTCTGCTATGGTTGGAATAATTATGTTATCCGAATCTGTCCTTGGTCCTATTTGGGCTTTTCTCTTTGTGAGTGAAATACCATCATTGTATGGATTAATAGGAGGAGCAATAATCCTTTTTGCTGTATTATTACAGTTTTACACGCTTTTAAAAAAGCCAAAGGCAACTGTTTCCAATTGACATTTTAAGCCTCTTATAGGACTATTCTTATACGGGAGAGACTACAGACTATCGTAGCGCCGAAGGAGCAACCACCCAGGAATCTCTCAGGCAAAATGGACCGTAGCATATTAACTCTGGAAAGAGATTTAATTCTCGCCGAAGGAGCAAAACTCTCAGGCAAATATACAGATGGGTACAAAGAGTTAATATGGAAACAAAAAAAACATCGCTGTATAAATTACATCAAGATTGCAATGCAAAATTTGTTGAATTTGCTGGCTACCAAATGCCAATTCAATATGCTGAAGGTATTGTAGAAGAGCATAAATTCACAAGAAATCATTCTGGAATTTTTGATGTTTCACATATGGGTCAATTATTTATTTATGGTGGTGATGAATTAATCAAAGATTTAGAAAAAATTTTTCCATTAGATTTGAAAAATTTAAAATTAAATCATTCAAAATACAGTTTCTTAATGGATAAAGATGCTGGAATACAAGATGATTTAATCATTACAAAAATAAATGAAGGATTTTTAATAATTCTTAATGCAGCATGTAAAGATAATGATTTGAGAATTTTAAAGGAATTATTAAATGAAAAATATGAAATGGTTTTGGATGAAAACAGATCTTTAATAGCAATCCAGGGTCCTAAATCATCACAAATTTTGAATGAAGTTGTTGTAGGAGTTAAAGATCTAAATTTTATGTCAGGAGATTGGTTTTCTTTTGAAAATCAAAAAGTATACATTACGCGATCCGGGTATACAGGTGAAGATGGTTTTGAGATTTCAATTTCAAATGACTTTGCAGATAAATTAACAAGAAAATTGATTAATAAAGGTTCTAAATTAGTAGGTTTAGGAGCCAGAGATACTTTAAGGTTAGAGGCTGGCTTATGTTTGTATGGCCATGATCTCGATAAAGACAAAACTCCCGTAGAAGCAAATTTGAAATGGGCGATTTCTAAAGAAAGAATATCTAAAGGAGATTTTATAGGTTCTGACATCATCATTAAACAATTAAATGATGGCGTCACTAAAATAAGAGTTGGAATTAAACCTGAGGGAAGAATAATTGCTAGAGAAAAAACAAAGATATTTAATCAATCAGATGTTCATATTGGAGAGATTACCAGTGGTACATTTGGACCAAGTGTTAATGGACCAGTAGCAATGGGTTATGTAGAAAATCAATTTTCAAAAAAAGATACTAAAGTATTTTTAGAGGTTAGAGGTAAAAAACATGCAGCTAGTATTTGCAGCTTACCATTTTATAAAAAAAGTTATGTGAAAGGAGCCAACTAATGAGTGAAGTTAAATATTCTAAAGAACACGAGTGGATAAAATTAGAGGGTGATGTTGCAACGATTGGTATAACAAAACATGCAACTGAGATGTTAGGAGATATAGTATTTGCAGAGTTACCTGAAAAAGGTTCTAATGTTGAAAAAGATGGAACAGCAGGTGTTGTAGAGTCTACTAAAGCTGCAAGTGATGTCTATACACCAGTAAGTGGAGAGGTCGTAGATACAAATCAGGAAATTGTAGACGATCCATCAAAAATAAATCAAGATCCAGAAAATTCTGCTTGGTTCTTTAAACTAAAGATTAAAGACAAATCTGAAATGGACTCTTTAATGAATAAAGATGACTATGATAAATTTGCAAAGGAGACTACTACATAATGTTACATAATTCTGAAAAAGATTTTATTAAAAGACACATTGGTCCATCTGAAGATGACCAATTAAAAATGTTAAAAAAATTAAATTATGAGTCATTAGATGATTTAATTAACAATACTGTTCCAGAAAAAATACAGTTTAAGGGTGAACTTAATATTGGTGAATCTAATTCAGAATATGAGGCATTAAGAAAATTAAAAGCAATTTCAAAGAAAAATCAAATTTACTCAAATTTTATTGGCATGGGTTATTATGGAACTTACACTCCATATGTAATTTTAAGAAATATATTGGAAAATCCAGGATGGTATACATCTTATACTCCTTATCAACCAGAGGTAGCTCAAGGAAGATTAGAGATGCTTTTAAACTTTCAACAAATGATCGTTGACTTTACAGGAATGGATATTGCAAATGCGTCATTATTAGATGAAGGTACAGCTGCAGCAGAAGCTATGGGGTTAAGTTACAGACTTGATAAGAGTGACAGTAATTTAGTTTTTGTCTCAGAAAATTGTCATCCTCAAACAATTGAGGTTATACGAACCAGAGCAGAGCCTATGGGCCTTAAAGTTCTTGTTGGAAATGAAGACAAAGTTTTGGAGCAATTAAAAGAAGACATTGTTTGTGGAATCTTACAGTATCCAGGAACTTTGGGTGATATTAAAGATCCAAGTGAAGCAATAAGTAAAATTCATAAAAAAAATGGTAAAGCAATTTTAGCTTGTGATCTTCTAGCACTTGCTAAGTTAAAAACACCAAGAGAACTTGGAGCCGATATTGCAGTCGGTAGTTCTCAAAGATTTGGTATTCCAATGGGTTACGGCGGACCACACGCAGCATTTTTTGCAACAAAAGATGAATTTAAGAGATCTATGCCAGGTAGAATAGTTGGTGTTTCAGTAGATAGACATGGGAATAAGGCATATAGATTGTCACTACAGACAAGAGAGCAACATATCAGAAGAGATAAAGCGACAAGTAATATTTGTACTGCTCAGGCATTGTTAGCCATAGTTTCAGCTGCATATGCTATTTATCATGGTCCAGATGGAATTAAAAATATTTCTGAACGAGTATCGCAATTAGCAAAAAATTTTGCTGATAAAATAAAACAATCTGGCTATGAAATATATTCTGATCATTTTTTTGATACTGTTACAATTATTACTAAAGAAAAGACTGATCAAATTTATAAAAATGCTTTAAATCAAAAAGTAAATATTCGAAAAGTAAATTCTGAAATGCTTGCAGTTTCTTTTGACGAGAGAAAGAATGTTTATAGAGTAAATCAACTATTAAAAATTTTTAACGCAGCAGAATCAATTAAGAAAGAAGATCCTACGGTAAGTTTACCCAATCTGCCAAAAAATTTATTAAGAACTTCAAAATATTTAGAACACCCTGTTTTTAACTCATATCGATCAGAGACAGAAATGCTTAGATATCTTAAAAAGTTAGAGGATAAAGATATAGCTCTAAACAGAACTATGATTGCATTAGGCTCTTGCACTATGAAATTAAATGCTACTGCAGAAATGATACCTATCTCATGGAGAGAGTTAGCTGAACCTCATCCGTTTGTGCCCATAGAGCAAATGGAAGGATATAGAACATTATTCACTGATCTAAAAAATTGGTTAAGATCAATTACTGGTTTTTCAGGTGTTTCACTTCAACCAAATGCAGGCGCTCAAGGTGAATATGCAGGATTAATGGTAATTAGAAAATATCATTTAGATAGAGGTGATAAAAATAGGAACATATGTTTGATACCAAGCTCTGCACATGGAACAAATCCTGCTAGTGCTCAAATGGTAGGGATGAAAGTGGTTGTAGTTAATTGTGATAAAGAAGGTAACGTTGATTTTGAAGATTTAAAGAAAAAAGCGGAACTTCATTCAGAAAATTTAGGAGCTCTAATGGTAACATACCCATCTACTCACGGTGTGTTTGAAGAAAAAATAATGGAGATATGCGAATTAATTCACAAACATGGCGGTCAAGTGTATATGGATGGCGCAAACTTAAACGCATTAGTTGGTATAGCTAAACCTGGAAATTTTGGTCCTGATGTTTGTCATATCAATCTACACAAAACATTTTGCATTCCACATGGTGGTGGTGGACCAGGTATGGGACCTATCGCATGTAAAAGACATTTACAGGTTTATCTGCCTAATCACCCAGTTGTAAAAGATTGTGGTCCTGCAACGGGAATAGGTGCTGTATCTGCTGCTCCTTGGGGAAGCTCAAGTATTTTATCAATTTCTTGGATGTATATAAAAATGATGGGATCTGAGGGATTAAAACTTGCTTCTAAAGTTGCGATACTAAATGCAAATTATATTGCTGATAGACTAAAAGATCATTATCCAATTTTATACAAAGGTTCAAATGGTAATGTTGCTCACGAATGTATTATAGATATTAGATCAATCAAATCTGAAACAGGTATTACTGAAGAAGATATTGCAAAAAGATTAATTGATTTTGGTTTTCATGCACCGACAATGTCTTGGCCTGTAGCGGGAACAATGATGATTGAGCCTACAGAAAGTGAAAACTTGTCAGAGCTTGATAGGTTTTGTGATACTTTAATTAAGATTAAACAAGAGATAGATTTAATTAAAATTGGTAAATTTGATAAAATTGACAATCCAATTAAAAATGCTCCTCATACCGACACCGAGTTAGCTTCTGATAATTGGACTCATAAATATTCTAGAGAAGAGGCAGCTTATCCAGCTAAATTTTTAAAAATTAATAAGTTTTGGCCACCAGTGGCTCGAGTAGATAATGTCTATGGTGATAAAAATATTTTCTGTACGTGTCCAAGCATGGATGAATTCAAAGAAGATGCGGCATAATCATTGATGAAAATTGCTGTAGTTGGTTCAGGCATTTCAGGATTAAGTGCAGCTTATTACCTCTCAAAAAATAACCATGTAGATTTATTTGAAAAAGAGGATCATTTTGGTGGGCACTCTCATACAATAGATTTAATTATTGGAACGAAAAAAGTTCCAGTGGATATAGGCTTCATCGTATTTAACTTTAAAACTTATCCAAATTTAATTGAGTTTTTTAATGAAAATAAAATTGAAATTGAAAAAAGCGATATGTCTTTTTCTGTATCAGTAGAAGATTCAAACTTTGAATATTGTGGAAAAGGATTAAATGGTATTTTTTCTAATAAGTTGAATTTATTCAATATCAGATTTTTGAAAATGTTTTTTGATATTTTAAAATTCTATAAAAAATCTGATAGGTTAGATGATTTAAATGAGGAAATCACTTTAGGGGATTATTTGGTAAAAAATAATCTATCCAAAGAATTCATAAATTATCATTTAATTCCTATGGTATCAGCAATTTGGTCGATGCCACCTTATGCTGCAAACAAGATGCCGTTAAAATTTTTTTTAAAATTTTTTCAAAACCATGGATTATTTAAACTTAAAAATAGACCACAATGGTATACAGTTTCAAATAGAAGCAGGTCATATGTAAAAACAATTCTTTCAAAAATTAGTGGCGAGTATTTTAAAAATTATAAAGTAAATAAGATTGTAAGTAAAAGTAATGGTATTGATTTATATTATGGCGGAAAAAATGAATTTTTTGATTATGATAAAGTAATTGTTGCGACTCATGCTGATGAGGCATTATCAATAATTGAAAATCCAACTGATCAAGAAAAAGAAATTTTATCTAATTTTAGTTATAAAGAAAATTATGCTTATATACATACAGATGAGTCAGTTATGCCTAAAAATAAGAATGCCTGGTGTTCTTGGAACTCATCTATGAAAAAAAATGAAATTGAAAAAAATTCAATCACTTATTGGTTAAATTTATTGCAAAATTTAGAATGTGAAAAAAATATCTTTCTCACACTTAACCCTTATTTTAAAATTGATGAGACAAAGATTTTAAAGAGGGTAAAATTTACCCACCCATACTTTGATCAATTAGCTTTAGATCATCAAAGTAAGCTTAAAAATTTGCAAAATAAAAGAAATATTCTTTTTTGTGGTAGTTATTTTGGTTACGGTTTTCATGAAGATGGAATAAAATCATCTATTGAAATGCTAAAATACCTTAATGACTAGTTCAATTTACAATGGAACAGTAATCCACAAGAGATTTAAACCCAAATTACATTTTTTTAAATATAGAGTATTTTCATTATTAATTGATTTATCTGATCTTAATAATTTGGGTAAAGATATAATGTTTTTTTCTTATAATCGTTTCAATTTAATTAGTTTTTTTGACAAAGATCATGGTGAAAGAGATGGTTCATCTTTAATTGAATGGGTAAAAAAAAACTTAGATGAAAATGATATAAATTCAAAAGATATAAGAATAAAACTTTTGTGTTATCCAAGAATTTTGGGGTATGTTTTTAATCCTTTAAGTGTTTTTTTTGTTTATGATAATAACAAAAATTTAATTTCAATTTTATATGAGGTAAAAAATACTTTTGGAGAACAACATACCTATATTTTTAAAGTTGAAAATGATCACTTGTTACAACACAACTGTTCAAAAAAATTTCATGTGTCTCCATTTATTGAAATGAACTGTAATTATTTTTTTAGAATTTTGAAACCGTCGGAAAAGATTTCAGTCGTTATTGATCAATATCAACTAGATGAAAAAATTTTATTTGCATCTCAAGATGGAAAAAGAGTTGATTTTAATAGTAAAGAATTACTAAAATCTTACGTAAAACACCCTTTAATGACTTTTAAAATCATTTTAGCGATACATTTTGAAGCTTTTAAATTATGGCTCAAAGGAATAAAATTTATAAAAAAAAAACTTAAGATTAGGAATAATATTACTTTCGAGAATTAATGGGCATATATAACATTTCAGATCAAATTGTTTTCAAAATTTTGAGAAATATTGAGCAAGGATATTTAGAAATAATAAAATACAATGGAGAATTATTAAAATTTGGAAATCCAAATAGCTCTTTAAAATCTGTTTTAAAAATAAAAAAACCAAGTTTTTCTTTCAATTTGATAAAGGGAGGAAGTGTTGGTTTCGCTGAATCTTATATGAGAGATGAATTTGAAACTGACAACCTTTCAAATTTAATTGAGATTACCGCAAGAAATATCAAAATAATTTATAAATTTTCTGGTTTATTGGATTTCCCAATAGTTAATTATGTGAAAAATATATTCATTAAGAATACAAGAGGTCGAAGTAAAGAAAATATTTCAAAACATTATGATTTAGGAAACGAGTTTTTTGCACTTTGGCTAGATAAAACTTTAACTTATTCTAGTGCAATATTTGATGAGAGAAATAAAGAACTTTCAAATGCCCAAAATAATAAATACCAAAAGTTGATTGATTTAATAAGACCAAACAATGGAGATAAGATTTTAGAAATTGGATGTGGATGGGGTGGATTTGCTGAATATTTAGGAAAAAAATATGATATTAAGTTAGACTGTATAACTATTTCAAAAAAACAATTTGAATATGCAAAAAAAAGAATCTACGAGTGTGGTTTGAATGAAAAAGTAAATATAGAAATAAAAGATTACAGAGATTTAAAAGATAAGTACAATTCAATTGCTTCAATTGAAATGATTGAAGCGGTAGGACAAAATTATTTGGAAAGTTATTTTAAAACAATAAAGAACAATCTATCAGACAATGGAAGAGCAGCTATTCAAGCAATTACAATAGATGACAATATATTTGATCGATATAAAACTAAGACAGATTTTATCCAAAAATATATTTTTCCTGGAGGATTTTTACCGAGCAAAAGTATTATTAATAAATATGTTTCAGAAAATGGCTTAACTATAAAATCATATGACTCTTATGCAGATCATTATTCTAATACATTAGCAATATGGAGAAATGAATTTAATAAGAAGTGGGACTTAATAAAAAAACAAGGATTTGACTCAACTTTTAAAAGAATGTGGGAGTTTTATCTATCTTATTGTGAAGCAGGATTTAAATCCAAAAATATAGATTTAATTCAATTTTCATTACAGAATAAATGAGTTTAAAAGGAAACTTATGACAATAAATAAAAATATTAAATCAATTATATTGATAATTTTTCTATTCTTAATTACAAACTGTTCAAATAATAGCGCTATGAAACCAGAAGATTTTAAAAATAAAGAACCAAGGTTAATAATTGAAAATTATTTATCTGGTAATGTAAAAGCATGGGGAGTACTTCAAAATAGATCAGGAAAAGTTACAAGACAATTTTCCGCAGATTTAAATGGAAAATGGGATGGGAAACAACTGATACTTGATGAAAAATTTAATTGGGATGATGGAGAAATTCAAAATAGGCAGTGGCAGATTACTAAAATTGATGAAAATAATTATGAGGGTACAGCAGGAGACGTTGTAGGAAAAGCTAAAGGATATTCATATGGCCCAGCTTTTAAATTTGAATATGTTTTATTAGTTCCAGTAAAAGGTAAAGAGATGAAAATTACCTTTGATGATTGGATTTTTAAACAAGATGATCGTGTAGCAATTAACAGAGCTACAATGACTAAATTTGGTTTCAAAGTAGCAGAATTAACTGTAGTTTTTGTTAAAGATTAATTTTTTTTTTGATACTTTGTAAGTTTTCCAATCAATCCAAAATAAATTCTATTTGGTAAGAAGCTAAGTATCTTTAAAATAATTGTTAGAGATTTTGGAAAATGAATTTCAAAAGAATTTTTTTTTATTAAACCATCATAAATTTTTTCTGCAGCATATTCAGGAGTTTTTAAGAAAGGCATTTTAAAATCGTTTTTGTCTGTCATGGGTGTTTTGATAAAACCTGGTGAGACTAGACATACCCGAACATTTGATCTACCAAAATCAAAATATAAACTTTCAGCTAAATTATTTAAAGCTGATTTAGAGGGTCCATACCCTGTTGAGTTAGGCAATCCTCGGTATCCTGCAATAGATGAGACTATTGTAATTGTTCCATTCTTTTTGTCCTTAAAGTATTTTTCTACAGCTTTAATACTATTTAAGGTTCCAAAGAAATTAATTTTAAAAACATTTTCAATTTGTTCAACATCAATATCTTTTTCTTTTTTAGGATCCCATGTACCAGTTGAGAAAAAACAAATATCTACACTATGAAAAGTATTTACTATATTTTGGAATACTTCTTTACATTTACTTTTATCAGTGACATCTAATGGAAAAGAACTAATATTTTCATGTTCTCCACAAGTCTCTTTTAGTAGATTTTCACGTCTTGCAGAAATTGCAACATTCCAACCTTCTTTGGCAAATTTTATTGCTAAAGCTTTACCAATTCCTGTGCTACCACCTGTAATCCAAATTGTTTTTTTATCCATTCTATAAAGATGTATAATACTAATATGTTAAAAAATAAATTTTTATCATTAATTCTTTTTTCAATTGTCACTTTTTCTGCATCATTTATAGGTGGTTTGGTCAGTATAAGCCTCAAAGAGCCTTGGTACTCTGGGCTTATTAAATCAAATTACAATCCACCAGATTGGATATTTGCTCCTGTTTGGACGACACTTTACATAATGATGACATTAGCTATTTGGTTCTTTTGGCACAGTAAAAAAAGAGATGTAAATACAATTTATATTTATTTTATACATATAGTTTTTAATGCAACTTGGAGTATTATTTTTTTTGGATTACATCAAATATTTTTCGCATTAGTTATTCTTGTAATTTTGATAACTATGATAATTATTCTGATTATTAGATTTAAACGTGTCAATTTTGTAAGTTATTGCTTAATGATTCCATATTTACTTTGGTGTCTCTATGCTTTATTTCTTAACTATAACCTAATGGTACTAAATTAAATGGATGACGTTGTTATAGTTGGTGGTGGAATTATTGGTGTAGCAACTGCTTATTTTTTATCTAAAGAGGGAAGAAAAGTTAAAGTAATTGAAAGAGATCCAACTTATAAATCAGCTTCTTTTCCTCTCTCACTTGGCGGTTTTAGAAGACAATTTTTTCAAACAGAGAATATTTTGTTAGGTAAATTTGCCAGAGAGTTTATTTTTCAAATACCAGAATTACTCAAAACAGAAAAAAATCCTAATCCTACTGCAAGCATGGTTCCAAATGGATATCTATTAATGTTTGGTCCAGAACATGCGGAAGAACAATATAAGGCTTTGGAAAATCATAAAGCATGTGACGCTGGAACAAAAAACATTAAAGGTTCTGAGTTAGATAAATTTTTCCCTTATATAAATAAAGAAGGAATAGAAACTGCTACATTTACTGATAACAAAAGCGAAGGGTGGATTGATCCTTTTCTTTTTCATACAGCATTAAAAAGTAAAGCGATAGAACAAGGTGCTGAATTTGTAAAAGGTGAAGTGAAATCTTTGTCGGAAATAAATGCTAAAACAATAGTATCTGCTGCTGGATGTTGGACAAAAGAATTATTAGAAGATATTCCAGTAGAACCTCAAAAACATACAGTTTTTAGGGTGAAGTGCCCAAAGCATATCCCCGAAATGCCATTAACTGGAGATTTAACAACAGGAGTTTATTGGAGACCTGAAGGTAAAGAATATTTAGCTGGTTCACCAAAATCAGTTTTTGATGCTACAGATCTAGAACCGGCTTGGGACGATTTTGAGGAATTAGTTTGGCCAGCTTTAGCTCAAAGAATTCCAGCATTTGAGGAATTAAAATTAACTGGTGGTTGGGCAGGTTATTATGACTGTAATAGATTAGATAATAATGCTGTTGTAGGAAAACATCCTAAATTTGAAAACGTATACTTAGCAACTGGTTTTACTGGAAGAGGTTTAATGCAAGCACCAGGAATTGGAAGAGCTTTAACAGAACTAATTACAACAGGCTCTTATCAATCGATTGATATTTCAAATATGGCAGTAGAAAGAGTATTAGGTGCAAAAGCAAGACCTGAACCTTACGTGTTATAATTAACTATTAAATGCAAAAAATTTTTAATTTTTTTCCATTAACAGTTTATAAGTCTTCACTTTCACTATCAGAAAGTGAAAAAAACGAAATGATCGAAGAAGTCCGATTGATGGAAAAAAAAAGTAAAAATTTAGATTATAAATCTACAACAAAGGCTTGGACAGGAGATACACAAGGATTTGAATATTTGCACAATAATCCAAAATTTAAAAATTTGTTTATTCAAATTAATAATTGTATTTTGGAATATTTAGAAAGTTTATCAGTGAACTATAAAAAACTTGATCTTTATTTTCAGAGATCGTGGGCAACAATTTCAAAAAAAACTGAACATATTGATAATCATTCACATGATCAGTCACATCTTTCTATTGCATTTTATTTAAAGAAACAAAAAGACGATGCTAAGATCATGTTTTTTGATACTTCTAAGCATAATGAATTTATTCCACAATTATTCGATTCAAGATCGCTAGCAAAAGAAAATATTTTTAAAAAACGAGATATTTTAAATTCAAGCAAAGTTGTATTTGATACTAAAGAAGATGATCTATTGATATTTCCTTCCAAAACAATTCATGGCACAGAACAAGGAAAGTCTAATTCTGAAAGGATATCAATTTCAGCAGATATAGTATTTTTAGCAAAAGACTCATCAACACTTGAACATTTAGTCCCCCCAGTCGAAAATTGGAAAAAATTTTCTAATTAATAAAGTTAAGTACCACAAAAAGTTTTGTAATCTTTAAAAGAGGTGTCCATTTTCAGATAATCTGAAATATTTTCTTGCAGTTCATATGGTGCTTTTAAAATTTCTAATAGTTTATTAAATGGCTTAAGATTACTATCGTTGGCTTTTTCTAATGCATTTTCAATTTTATGATTTCTGGGAATCACAAGAGGATTAACACTTCTCATTAATTTTGTATAATTTTCTTGAGTATTATTATTTAGTTTTAATCTCTCTAGCCAATTTTTTTTCCATTTTTGAAAATTATCATCTTTATATAATTCATCATCATAGTCTTTAAGATTCATTAAATGACAAAAAGTATTTGTATAGTCTGCTTTGTTTTGATGCATCCAAGTGAGCAAATCAACAATCAAAAATTTATCTTTGTTATCTTCACCTAATAATCCAAGTTTTGTTCTCATCATCTTCAACCATTTTTCCTCATATTTTTTGCCAAATGTTTCAATTATCTCTGTTGCACTTTTAACCGCCTTATTCTCATCTTGATCAATAAATGGAATTAAACACTCAGCAAATCTTGAAAGATTCCATTTTGTAATAGCTGGTTGATTACAATAAGCATATCTTCCCATCTTATCAATTGAGCTAAAAACTGTTTTTGGGTCATAGGTATCCATGAATGCACATGGACCATAATCGATTGTCTCACCAGAAATTGTCATGTTATCAGTATTCATAACACCATGAATAAATCCAACACGCATCCAATTGACTACAAGATCAATTTGTTTATCTATAAGAACGTTCAAAAGGTCTAAAGCTTTATTGTTTGAATTTATTAGTTTTGGGTAATGTCTTTTAATCACATAATTTAGTAAAATTTCTAACTCATCTTTTTTATTACGTGCTGCAACATATTGAAAAGTTCCAACTCTAATATGACTTGAAGCAACTCTCGTTAAGATAGCACCTTGCAATGGAGTCTCTCGCATTATTTCCTCACCTGTTTTAGCTACCGCTAAACTTCTTGTTGATGGAATATTTAGGTGATGCATTGCTTCACTAATTATATACTCTCTTAACATTGGACCCAGTGCAGCTCTGCCGTCACCATTTCTTGAAAATGCTGTTTTACCTGATCCTTTAAATTGAATATCATATCTCTCATTATTTTTCGTTAAATGCTCTCCTATTAAAACTGCTCTTCCATCTCCTAACATTGTGAAATGTCCGAATTGGTGACCAGCATAAGCTTGAGCAATAGCATTACTCCCCTCTGGAAGAATATTACCGGTGAATAAAGCTGCTAATACATTTTTGTCGATTTTGGAAAAGTCCAAGTTTAATTCTTCAACTAAATCTTTATTCATTAAAACTAACTCAGGGTTTTTTACGGCAATAGGTTCAATATGTTCTTTAAATACATCAGACAATCTTGAATAAGAGTTGTCGAAATTCCAATTCATATTATTCTTCATAAAGTTTATTGACTCCAGATTCTTTTTAATAATTCTTCTCTTCCACACGCTTTTTTATACCTAAGATATCTTTCTAATTTAATCTTATAAAAATCTTGATGGTATTCCTCCGCCTTATAAAATTTTTCAAAATTCCTAATGTATGTAACAACTTTTTTGTTAAATTTATTTTGTAAATCATTTATGTCTTTTTCTATTAATTTTTTTTCTTCTTCATTTTGATAAAATGCAACTGATCTGTAACTATATCCTTTGTCACAAAATTGACCGTAAGCATCAAATGGATCAATATTAACCCAAAAATTTTCTAATAATTCCTTGAATGAAATTACTTTTTTATCATAGATTATTTCTACAACTTCAAAGTGACCAGTATTTCCATACGTAACCTCTTTGTAAGTAGGGTTTTCAGTAATACCTCCAGAATAACCAGAAATCACTTCTTCAACACCTTTTAATTTTTCAAAAGACTCCTCTACACACCAAAAACATCCTCCCGCAAAATATGCTTTACTTTTTTGAGCAGAATATGAAAAATTTATATTAATTAAAAAAAAGAAAATTATAAAAAAATATTTCATTAATTATCATAAACAAATTCGTTATGATAAGTCCAGATTTTAAAGGTAGCTACTTTTCAGTAACCACCTTTAATATTTTTATTGAAAATTATTTTTTTTTGTATTTTGCTGCTTCTTCAGATCCCCCAGTAGCTGAACCTTTGCTGTATGAGTGCGCACCCATACCAGCTAACTGACCATCTTTAACAATCAAATATTGATTTCTAATTTCTTTACCTTCGAAGAAACATTCTAGTATTTCTCTAACTCCATCAGCATATCTTGATTGAGCTGTCAAAGATGTACCAGAAGTATGAGGTGTCATACCATGATGAGGCATAGTTCTCCATACATGATCATTAGGTGCTGGTTGAGGAAACCATACATCTCCAGCATATCCACTTAATTGACCACTCTTTAATGCTTTTGCGATTGCATCACGATTACAGATTTTTCCTCTTGCAGTATTTACAATGTAAGCACCTTTTTTCATTTTACTTATCATTGCATCATCAAATAAGTTCTCAGTTTCAGGGTGTAAAGGACAATTAATTGTCACCACATCACAAACTTTGACCATTGATTCTACAGACTCATGAAAGGTAAGGTTCAATTCTTTTTCAACACTGTCAGGTAGTTTATGTCTATCAAAATAATGCAAATGAACATCAAACGGTTTCATTTTTCTTAATGCATCTAAACCAATACGTCCTGCAGCAACTGTTCCAATGTGCATTCCTTCAACATCGTACGATCTTTGTACTGCATCCGCAATATTCCAACCACCTTCATTAACGATCCTATGTTGATTGTGGTAATCTCTTACCATTGAAACAATCATCATAACAATGTGTTCAGCGACAGATCGAGAATTACAATATGTTACCTCTACAACATCAATTTTATTATCCATTGCAGCTTGCAAATCAACGTGATCGGAACCAATTCCAGCTGTAATAGCCATCTTAAGATTTTTTGCTTTAGCAATTCTCTCTTTTGTTAAATAATATGGAAAGAAAGGTTGAGAAATAACAATGTCAGCGTCAACAATATGTTTGTCAGCTTCACATCCATCACCATCTTTACTATTAGTAACCACTAATTCATGACCATTACTCTCTAAAAATTTTCTTAATCCAAGTTCACCTGATACACATCCTAGCAATTGTCCTGGAGTGTAATCTCTTCCTTTAGGCGAAGGTAAAGTCATTCCGTCGGGATATTTTTCTATCTTCGGTAATTCTGAAAGTGCATACGATTTTGGCATTCCACCTTTTGGATCATCATATAATACGCATAATATTTTCATTTATTCTCCTGTATATTTATAAATTTATATATCGCATCTAACATTATTTTAGGATCTCAGGCAAACAAATTATTTTTGGCTTGGATAAGACTTTTTTAGAATCAATTTGTTAATGATAATTGCAGAAATAATAATTATCACAGCCCCCGATATTACAGGACTTAGTAAGTAATCAAATGAAACACTTCCAATTATTACTATTATGGGATTACCGCCTGCTGGCGGATGTGTAACGTTTAATAAGATCATTAATCCAACTCCAAATCCAACAGCTAAAGGGATAGTTAGAAAGATTGGTAATGGAACAAAATGTAAAAAAAGTAAACCTACTATTGCAGTAACTAAATGACCAAAAAAAACATTTTTTGGTTGGGCAAAAGGGCTTTCAGGATATCCATATAGCAAAACCATAGATGATCCAAATGAAGCTAACAAGAAAACTCCAAACTCAGTTCTGTAAGTTAAAAAAGTTAAAATTCCAATAGTAATTATTGAAAATAGACCAGCTAAAATAGATTGTTTTGTACTACCCATAACTTAAGTTGATACTATTTTTTTTAAGGTTTTGAAAGGTAACAATATACAATCTTTTTTATTAACATTTTCCTTTTTGATCAATTTTTTTAAGGAAACCCATTCTTTTTCAGTAATTTTTATATTGTCATCAAAATATAATTCTGCCTTGTCACATAAGTCGTTAAGCTTCTTTTTTTGTTTGTTAATAGAAATTTTTGATAGCAAACTAGCAGAAGCTTGGCAGTAAACACATGACTTTCCTTGATACCCAAAGTCTAAAATTTTTTCATTTTTTAATATAAGCTCTACTTGCATCTCATCACCACATAAAGAATTTTTTAACTTTGAAACATGAGTTCGGTTCTCAATATTTCTATTGTTGTCAGTATTTGCGGCAATCTTAAGAACCTCTAAATCCATATTAAAATTAATTATATAACAAATAAAAACCAATCAAGAATAGAAATAGTCTAAGCACAACTTTAAATGGAAAAATAAAATTTAGTGTTTAAGTCATCTCATTTTTGTTGTAGTTGTAAATTTTTAGAACTAATCTTCCAAAATGCTTGAATTAAAAAATCCAAAAATTGCAGTCCCAGTGGTTTTGTTTGCAGGAATTTTATGGTCATTTGGTCCTCTGGTTGTGAGGTATATGGATAATCCAAATCAAGTTCCATGGCAGTATATATTTGGAAGAGGGTTGACAATTTTTATTCTTTTAAATCTTTATCTCTATTTTGAAGAAGGAATTAAATTTTATAAAAATTATTTAAAGATGGGATACTCAGGTATTATTGGTGGAACAGGACTAGGAATTGCTATGATAAGTTTTATTTACTCAATTACTAATACCTCAGCTGCAATTACTTTGCTTTGTTTGGCAGCAATGCCCTTTTTTACTGCGCTTCTTGCTTTTTTATTCCTTAAGGAAAAAATTTCATTAAATGTTTGGATTTCTATTTTTATTGCAACTGTTGGAATTATAATAATGGCCTTTGGAAGCTCTGGATCAAATTCTGCTGTTGGTTTTGTTTTTGGAATGCTTTCATCAATTGGATTTTCTGTTTTTTCTGTAACTTTAAGATGGAGAACGGAGACTCCAAAATTTACAACTGTAGCTTTTTCAGGTT
Source organism: Candidatus Pelagibacter sp. RS39 (assembly GCF_002101315.1). Lineage (NCBI taxonomy): Bacteria > Pseudomonadati > Pseudomonadota > Alphaproteobacteria > Candidatus Pelagibacterales > Candidatus Pelagibacteraceae > Candidatus Pelagibacter > Candidatus Pelagibacter sp. RS39. Next base: position 938,060 of record NZ_CP020777.1, on the reverse strand, counting down.
TTTTTTGTTTTGTTTTTGCAACTATAATGCTTTTAAGCACTAAACAAGTGTTCTTTTCAACAAGCTATAACGGAGCATTGTTTTCTCTTCATGGAACACTAGTTTGCCTAGGGTTAATTTTATACTCTATTGGCTCAAAAGCTATTCCTGCTGCAGAATTAACATTATTATCATTAACTGAGGTTATTGGTGGAATTTTTTGGGTATGGCTTCCAATCCTTGGGATTAATGAAGTACCAGATACTTACACAATAGTAGGTGGTTTTTTTCTATTTATTTCCTTGATCTATTACAGTTTGGTAATGCATTGGAACAAAAGACATATTGCTCTTAATTGATTTATTAAGATATGGAACGATCTGATTTTTTTACTTTAAGAAATGGAGAAAAAGTAAAATTACCTTTTTCACCTAAAGAATACCAAGATAGAGTTGATAAACTTAGAAAAGCAATGTCTGAAAATGACATTGAGATAACTATTCTAACCTCAATGCATAATATTGCATATTATACTGGTTTTATTTATTGCTCATTTGGAAGACCTTATGGATGTGTTGTTACACAAAATAAAATTATTACTATATCTGCAAATATTGATGCAAGCCAACCATGGAGAAGGTCACATTGTGATAACATCATCTATACTGATTGGAAAAGAGATAACTTCTTTAAAGCAATAAACTCAATAATTGATAAAAAAGACAAACCAAAATCAATTGGGATAGAAAATGATCATATAACTTTAGAAATTAAAGATAAATTAAATTCAATTTTTGAGAATGCAACTTTTAAAGATATTTCAAAAAAACTGATGAAAAGTAGAATGATTAAATCTGATGAAGAGATAGAAATTATAAAAAATGGAGCGAGAATTGCTGATTTAGGAGCGGAAGAAATTGTTAAATTAATTAAACCTGGTCAAACAGAATTAGAAATTGCAATAGCAGGACGTGATTGTATGGAAAGAGAAATTGCAAAATCATACCCAGGAGCAGAATATATGGACACTTGGGTATGGTTTCAGTCTGGAATTAATACAGATGGAGCACACAATCCCAAAACGAATAGAGCTTTGAAAAATGGAGATATTTTGTCTTTGAATACTTTTCCAATGATATCAGGATATTACACAGCTCTTGAAAGGACTTTATTTGTTAATGAAGTGGACGATGCCTCTCTTAAAGCATGGGAAGCAAACGTTAAAGTTCACAAAAGAGGTTTAGAATTGATAAAACCTGGTATTAAATGTTCCCAAATTTGTGAAGAGTTGAATGATTTGTTTGCTTCACTTGGATATCTTCAATATAGAACTTTTGGGTATGGTCATTCATTTGGAATGTTATCTCATTTCTACGGAAGAGAAGCTGGATTAGAGTTAAGAGAGGATATTGATACTGTACTAGAAAAAAACATGGTGATATCAATGGAGCCGATGATTATGATACCAGAGGGAAAACCTGGTGCTGGTGGATATAGAGAGCATGACATTTTAGTAATTAAAAATGATGGTGCAGAAAATATAACTAAATTTCCATTTGGTCCAGAACACAACGTTATAAAGAATTAAATGACAGATAAAATAATTGTTAATAGCTGGAATGAATGGGACCCATTAAAGCATGTTATCGTAGGTCGTGCTGATGGAACATGTATACCAGCTCCTGAACCAGCTTTAGATGCTAAAGTACCAGAGGATAGTGATATGAGAGGTCAATTTGGACCAAGAACCAAAGATACCATTGATAAAGCTAATGAACTTTTAGATAACTTTTCATCATTGTTAGAAAAGCGTGGAGTCAAAGTTGATAGACCGACTCCACTAAATTTTAATCAACCAACTTCAACGCCTGATTGGCAAACCGAAACCATGTTTGGCTGCATGCCACCCAGAGATGTTTTGTTAACTGTAGGAAATGAGATTTTAGAGGCCACTATGAGTTATAGATGCAGATGGTTTGAATATCTTTGTTATCGACCATTACTTAAACATTATTATAACGAAGATCCAAATATGAGACATGAGTCAGCACCAAAACCAAGATTAACAGATGCTGATTATAGAAAAGATTATTTATCAGATAAAATTGGTGTTCAAAAAAGATTAGAATGGACTGAAAAAAAATATTTTGTAACGACCGAAGAAGAACCATTATTTGATGCAGCTGATGTTTTAAGATTTGGTAAAGATTTGGTGGTTCAACATGGGTTTACTACTAATCTTAAAGGAATTGATTGGTTAAAAAGACATTATAAAGATCATAGAGTTCATGCTGTTAATTTTCCAGGTGATCCATATCCAATTCATATAGATGCAACCTTTACGCCTATCAAAGAGGGTCTTATTATAAATAATCCCCAAAGAAGACTTCCAAAAGAACAAAGAAAATTGTTTGAGGACAATGGATGGAAAATAATCGACAGTGCTCAACCTGCACATAATGAACCTCCACCACTTTGTTACTCATCTGTGTGGCTATCTATGAATGTATTAGTTCTTGATCCAAAAACAGTTTGTGTTGAAAAAAGTGAAGTTTACCAAGCTGAACAATTAGATAAATTAGGAATGGAAGTTGTTCCTGTCGAATTAAGAGATGCTTATGCTTTTGGTGGTGGTATTCATTGTTGTACAGCTGATGTTTATAGGGAGGGTGGATTAAAAGATTATTTTCCCAATCAAAAAAATTAATTTTCTTTAGTTACATCAACTTTAAATTTTTCTAATCCTGAGGAAAAGTTTTTATCAACATTAGTTTCTTTTTTTTCAAAAGATTTAAGCTTCTCTAATTCCATTTGTCTTAATCTTTCCTCTCTTAAATTCTCTCGATGTTCTTTTGCTTTTTGTTCTCTATCAAATTTTTCTTCCCATTCTTTAATTTTGATATACTCAAGTTGTTTCTGTTTCTCCTCTTCTTCTTTAATCATTTTTAAAGTTCTTTCTTTTCTTCTTTTTTCCCTCAGTTCAAGATTTTTTTGTTCTTCTTCCCTAACTTTCAAATCTATATCTCTTCTATTTTGAGCTTCATCTCTAAGTTTTAACTCTTTTTCTTTAGCTCTTAATTCTTTACTTATTAATATTAATTCTTCATCCTTTTTAACTAATCTCGACGCTTCTAATTTTTGAGATTCTTCTTTAATTTTAATTTCTTTTTCTTTTGATCTAAGCTCATCTTCGCTTAATTTTAATCTATTGCTTTCCTTAATAAGTCTCTCTTCCCAAGCTTTAAGATCTTTTCTTTCTTTAAGAATTTGATTTTTTTCCTGCAATTTTTCTAATTTGATAGCCTTAATTTTATTAAGCTCTTTATTTTTTTTATAATTAGAAAAGGCGTTACTTAAAAAAGATTTTGGCGCTAAGTTAGTAATTTTTACTATCCCATTAGCTTTTTTTAATTTTTTTTGTTTAGTTTTTTTTCTAGGCATTTTTTATAATTTGCATAGAAACAAATATTTGACTTAGTTTCAATAATTCTGTCTTAGAATGAGCTAATTTGTGCTTATTTTGAGTTTCAACCTATAAGTGATTAATATAAGTTAAATTTAACAAAATTTATAATTTTTTTGCATAAAACAAATCTAAATATTATTAAAGTTAAGTGAAAAAATTTAAAAAATTAATAATTGCTTGTGACGGAGAGTCTGCGAGCGGAAAAAGTACAGCAGCAAAACTCATTTCCAAAAGATACAAATTGTTACTTATAAATTCAGGGTTATTGTATAGATATGCAAGCAAAGAAATTATCAAATATAAACCAAAAAACACTATTAATTTTCTAAAAAAAAAATTTAAAAAAATTTCCTATAAAAAAATAGTAAAATTAAATCTACATTCTGAGGAAATAAGTAACCATGTTGCTATTTTAGCAAAAAATAAGAATATTCGAAAAATAATAAATGCTTTTCAAAAGACATTAATTAAAAAAAATAAAAAGATTTGTGTAGAGGGTAGGGATATAGCTAGTAAAATATTAGCTAAAAATCCAAAATATGATTTAGCTTTTTACTTTAAGTGTAATGCTAAAGTTGCAAGTTATAGAAGATGGTTAGATATTAAAAAGAAGGTTTCCCTAAAAAATGTTAGAAAATCGCTAATTAAAAGAACTTCTATGGACAAAAAAAGAAAAAATAGTCCACTTATTAGAGTAAAAGACGCAATTTTAATAAGAACAGACAAATTAAATAAAAAACAAGTTTTATCTAAAATGTCAGAGCATATAGAGAAACTTAGTTAATCTCTCTATTTTCCTCTTTAATTGGTTCCTCGATAGGTTCTGTTGTAGGATTAAGTTCAATTCCTGCTGGTGTAATTGTTTGAGGCATTGCAACAAATTGTGAGTCTGGATTTTCTACTGTTTCTCTAACTCTCATTCTATAAATTCCAAAAGCACCTATTAAAGTATGAAAGAAAAATAAAAAAACAAAAAAACCATTTGATCCAACAAGATCCATAAATATTGAACATAAAAAAGGACCACTCATAGCACCTAGACCAAATGTGAATTGAAGTCCTGCACCCGCTGCAACAAATTTATCCTTTGTAATATAGTCATTTGTGTGAGCAAGGATTAGTGAAAACATAGGTAAACTACAAAAAGAAAACAAAATAAAAAATATATAAAACCATGTTTTACTTGTTGCTAATCCGTCGGGCAAATACATCTGTCCAGAAACAAATATTGCGATGATCGCAAAAATTGCAGCTCCAAAAGTTGATGCAATTATTACTTTCCTTCTATCATAAACATCGGAAATTTTTCCAACAGGAAATTGAGCAACTGCACCAGAAACAGCTAGTAAAAAAGTTACAATTGAAACTTCTAAAATAGTGAAATTCATTGATGTTGCATAAACTGCTAGCAAGGTGAAAAGGGCAGACTGAATTGTTCCATAGAAAAAAGAACTTACCATTCCAAATGGAGAAGATTTATAAAGTTCATTAAGTGACATAGCATTTATTTTTTTAAAAGTAGGTGGTTTTTTTTTAGTAAGCAAAATAGGTATTAATGCAGCTGAAGTAATTACAGAAACTAATATAAAAGGTTGAAAATTTTTTGGAGCACTGAAATTTAATAAAAACATTCCAATTCCCATAGATCCATAAAGTATCACCATATAAATTGATAAGACACTTCCTCTATTTTTATTGCTTGACCTATCATTAAGCCAACTTTCAGCAACTGTGTAAATGCAAACCATACTTATTCCAGTTAGAACTCTTAATAAGAACCATATAAATGGATGTATCAAAATTGAGTGGACTAAAATAATTAGTGATGCTAACGATGCAAAAGCTGCAAAAACTCTGATATGACCAACTCTTGAAATTATGTTTGGAATAGTAGCTGCACCTATGAAATATCCAATGAAATAACCAGACATCATAAACCCAGTTGCCGTTAAACTAAATTCCTCCTGAACTGCTCTTACCCCAAGTAATGATCCTTGGAAACCATAAGCCATCATTATGAAGCCCATTCCTAAAAACAATGCCCAAGAATTCTTTAAAACTTTATTCATAAAAATCGCGCTAATTATCTGCCATCTATTATTAAATCAAGACTTAATTGTGACGGTAATTAAGATTTTTTTAATTTCAAAAAAGAGTGAATTGCGATTGTTGTAATTATGATAGCTCCACCTTGAAGTGTTTCAATACTAGGCTGTTCTTTAATAACAAACCAAACCCATATTGGGCCAATGATTGTCTCTAACAAGAAGAAAAGATTTACCTCAGCAGCTGGTATAAATCTTGGAGCAATAGTTACTAAAACGAATGGTATTGCTACACAAAGAATACACATTAAAGGAACAATAATTAAGTCTTTTTCTACTAGGGCAAAGCTTTCAATGAAAAACAGGGCAAAAGTAGCAACAAATAATTTACCTACAACTGCAGCTGGAACTAAATTTTTTGACTTTGCGGATCTGATAGTGACAGCACCTACAGCAAGACCAATAGCAGTGATAAACCCCAATATATCACCATAAAAATTACCAAGCTTAAGAGAGTCAAAGAAAATATAGACAATTGCAGCAAAAGTAACAATTATCGAAATCCAAGTCTTTCTATCAGGAGGTTCTTTTAAAAATACTGCCCCCAATATAGCTGATAACATAGGTGCAGTCGCGATCATTACCAGTGTGTTTGCTACATTAGTATTTTGAATAGAAACTACAAAAGTAATATTAGTAACACTGAAAGTAGCTATATATATAATACCGTGATAACCACTAGTAAAAAGTATTTTAAAAAAGTTAAGTTTGTAGATTAATAGCATCCCAAAGAAAACAGTTAAGAATGGAATTATTCCTCTATAAAAAACAAGCCCCCAAGTATCAATGCTAGAAAGTCTGATAAACAAAGAGTCAGGTGTAATAAACATTACAGCCACAAAAGCAAGTAATGATCCCTTTTGTTGGTCTGTTAAATTTTTCACGCTTTTAAATCTTTCCAAAAAGTTTTGGCGAGATTAATTTTAGAAATATCAAATAAAGTTTTTAGTCCAGTTGGGGAGGTGACATTAATATCCCCATTCAGCTTTTGGTCAATAAAATCAATCCCTGCAAAAAAAATTTGTTCTTTTTTTAAATCTTTCGCAATTATTTTTGAAATTCTTTTTTCTAATTTTGTTAACTTAATGTTTTTTGGTATCGCACCTTTGCTCATGTTACTTAGAAATGACCCTTTTTTAGGTACTCTAGAAATTGCACCACATATTTTCCCATTAATCAAAAAAACTCTTTTATCTCCGACACTTATTTTAGGTAAATATTTTTGACACATTATATGGTCATGTTTTTTGATAAGTTTTTGAATAAACTTTAAATTAAATTTTTTGAGTAAATGAATATCATTCCCACCAAAACTGTGAATAGGTTTTATAATTACATATTTATTTTTTTTAAAAAAGTTTTTAATTTCCTTAATGTTCTGAGTAAAAATTGTATTTGGCATAAACTTTTGATATTTAACAGAATAAAGTTTTTCAGAAATATTTCTTATTGAAGTAGGGTTGTTAATTATTTTTACTTTACTTTTGATTGTCTCAAGTATGTAAGTTGTTGAAATATACTCTAAATTGAAAGGTGGGTCTTGTCTTATTAAAATGTATTTACATTTTATAAGATTTAAATTTTGTTTTTTTTGAATTTTATAAAATTTTTTATCTTTATAATTAAACTTAATAAAAAAACCTTTAGCTATGACTTTTGTATCTATTATTGATAAATCTTTAGGATCATAATAAAAAACCCTATACTTCTTTTTTTGGATTTCATTAGCCAAAAAAACACTTGTATCTGTTTTTGGATTAAGTTTAGAGGGGTGGTTACCTTGTATGGCAACAATTTTATTTGTCATATAAATCTTTTAAATCTTCATTTTTAGAAAATTTATTAATCATATGATCTGCATTTGTTGTTCTATTATCAATAACTTTTTGCAAATGATTTAAAAACAAAGTTTCATTTTTTCCACTTTTATTTAGCATATCTCTATTATTCAATCCTTTTCTTGAAATCTCTAGTAAAGTTGAGGCCCAATAAAAAAGATCTTTACCCATCAATTGAGTGTTAAAACCTTTTTGAGGAGCATCTAGATAAGCATTAATTATCTTATCCTTATCCCATGATGAGATTAAACTGTAAACTTCATCCAAATTTCCATAGAGCATCCCTATAAAGAATGCAGGACCAGCACAAAGACAATCCCATCCACAAGTATCCATAGATCTTAATTCAATATATTTTTTTAACCTATTTTCTGTAAATATGGTGCTTAAGTGTAAAGATAAATCACTCTCAGTTGGAAGACGATTTTTTATTTCATCTATCTTTCCATTCATGAAATCTCTAAAAGTATATTTATTACCTGAAATATATTTATGTTTATCTAGTATAAATAAAATTGGAAAATTTATAATAAAATCAGCATATTTTTCAAAATTTAAATTTTCAAAAAATAATTTTGGAAGACCTCCCCGAGAAGTATTTTGCCATACTTTGGATCTATAAGACAAGTAATCACTCTTTTTTTTTTCAACTATTGAAGAGTTAGCGAATAAAGCAATTGAGATTGGAACTATTGAATTTACTACTTTAAATTTTTTGAAAAAATCTTCCTCTGAAGAATAATCAATATTTAATTGAGTTCCACAAGTTCTGTACATCATATCTAGACTTAATTCTCCACCTAGTGGCATATCATTTGTCATTAGTTTATATCTTTGTTTAGGATTATTCGGAATTTCATCAAGCTTTGAAATGGGATCAAAACCAGTACTCACAATTTTTATATCAAGTTTTTTTGTGACTTGTTTAAGTTCAAATAAATAATCATAAGACTCTGCGCATGCTTCGTGAATATTATTAAGTTTCTCACCAGATAATTCAATTTGGTTTCCTGGTTCAAGAGTAATGTTTTTGCCCTCTTTGTTTAAACCAATAATATTTTCACCTTCTTTAATTGGATTCCAACCAAACTCATTTAAACCTGAAAACATCTCTTTTACTTTTGAGTAATCAATTCTTTTATTGTTTTTGCTATCAAATAAAAATTTCTCGTGCTCAATTCCTATCTTGAAATCTTTTTTTTCTTTTATTCCAGATTTGAAATATTCAATTACATGTTCTTTAGAAATAGTCATATTTAATAATATAGCCTAAAATTTTACAGCGAAGTATATGGTTTTCTTGAAAAAACTTTTTTTACTAAGGGTTTAAAGAAATCTAATGGCAACGATTTATAATTTGGATCAAATGAGTTTTGATCATATTTTTCACAAAAATCTACAGTATCCTGGTAATATTTATGATTTTTATATTCGTCTCTTTTATTTTTGTTACCTCCTAAATGGTGGGCGTAATAATACATCTGAAACTCACCATGTTTCTCAACAATCCAATGAGTTTTTTCTGACACATATGGTTTAAGAATTGCTGCAGCATATTCTGAGTGGTTCATTGGAGCTAACTCATCACCAATATCATGTAATAAAGCAGCTACAACCATCTCATCACTTTCACCGTTTTTATAAGCTCTCGTAGCACTCTGAAGTGAATGCTCTAATCTTGAAACTTGATAACCTTCTAATGTTTCAGTGAGTCCAGACATAAATTTCAATATTCTATCTGCAGTTTTACTTGCAAAATCTTTTTCATGTTTATCAAGAAAAAGATAATCCTCTTTGGTTCCATTTTTCATTTCTGTAAAACTTACTTTTTTCATAAATTAATTATTTGATGCAGTACTTAATAAAGAAAGTTGCGTTATTTTGCTATCACCTAGCTCATCAATAGGTTTTACAGGATAATCTCCAGTGAAATAATGATCTGTTAATTGTGGATAATTTTCATTTCTTTGATCAAATCCAATAGCTTTATACATGCCTTGAATAGATAAAAATTTTAGTGATTTAGCACCAATGTATTCACAGATTTCGTCATTATTTTTATTTGCTGCCAATAATTCTTTTTTTGTTGGCGTATCAACTCCATAAAAATCTGGGTGCCTAATCTCAGGACAAGCAATTCTCACATGAACTTCTTTTGCACCAGCATCATAAAGCATTTTTACGATTTTATGAGATGTGGTTCCTCTAACCAAAGAGTCGTCAACAAGAATAATTTTTTTATTTTCTATTGTTGTTTGATTTGCATTTAGTTTTAGCTTAACTCCTAGACTTCTTATTTTTTGACTTGGCTCTATAAAGGTTCTTCCTACATAGTGATTTCTAATTAATCCATGTTCATAGTTTTTACCTAAATGTTGTGCAAAACCTAGGGCTGCAGCATTACCAGAGTCTGGAACAGGAACAATAATATCAGCATTAATATCATTCTCTTTCGCTAATTCTTTTCCTAAATTTTTACGATGTTCATAGGCTGTTTTTCCATTGAGAATGCTATCTGGCCTTGCAAAATAAATATATTCAAAAACACAAGGTCTAATCTTTTTTTCTGGAAATGGTTTAATACTTTTTAATTTATCATTTTCTATCAAAACTATTTCACCGTTTTCAACTTCTCGAATAAATTTTGCACCTATAATATCTAATGCACAAGTTTCAGATGCAAGGACATAGCTATTTTTTAATTTACCTATTACCAGAGGTCTTATTCCGAAAGGATCTCTCACACCAACAAGTAAATTTTGAGTTAGCATGACTAAAGCATAACCACCCTGAATTTGAAATATCGCATCAATTATTTTGTCAATAGTTTTTATTCTTTTTGATTTTGCAATAAGTTGAACAATTGTTTCAGTATCAGAAGTTGTGTAGAAAATTGCTCCTTCTTCAACAAGTTTATTTCTTAGGTAAATTGAGTTTGTTAGGTTTCCATTGTGAGCAACCCCAATCCCACCAGCATTGGTATCTGCAAAGAAAGGCTGAATGTTTCTTAAGGTATTGTTTCCAGTAGTACTATATCGATTATGACCAATTCCAAAATTTCCTTTAAGATTATCTAAGACTTTTTCTTTGTTAAAGTTGTCACCAACTAAACCAAATCTTTTCTCTGAATAATATCTTTCTCCATCAAATGTTACTATTCCACAGCCTTCTTGTCCTCGATGTTGTAAAGAATGTAATCCAAGAGCGACTAAAGCCGAAGCATCTTTTATATTGCTAATTCCAAATACTCCACACTCTTCATTTAGCTTGGGATTATAAATCTTCAATTTTTTCTTTAGAGTCTTGATATGCTTTTTCATTTGGAAAAACTTTCAATAAGTAATTACTACCTTTTTCAAGATATGGAAAGATGTATGATTTGTTTAAATTTACTGGCCATTTGTCATAATTATACACGATATGTACTCCTGAAAATATACATATGGAGATAATATAGGCTCGAATAAATCCAAAAAAGAATCCAAAAATAGTATCTAAACTTCCTAGACCAGTATATTTGATTGCTCTACTTATGCCTTTATTAATCAACAATATTAAAAAGATAACTATAATAAAGATTGTCACCCCAAGTCCTACATCAAGCACGTATTCATTATCTATTATATCTTTGACATATGGTTTAAATCTTGGGAATAGAATCAAAGTTATAATATACGCTAATAACCATTTTGACATTGAAAGTATACTTAAGACAAATCCTTTGCTGTAACATTTGATTAGTGAAAGAATAGTTATCAATATATAGATTAAATCGATCGAAGAAATCGAATTAAAAATTTCTCCAAAAAATTTTAGAGTTATTTCAAGCATATATTCTTATTTTCCAAAAGGCTTAAAAACTAATATTAAAGATGGAAGCAAAGTTAAAACAGAAATCATTGCAAATAACATTGCTAATCCTGTGAAAATTCCAAAATAGATTGTAGGTATGAATTTAGATAAAACTAAAATAGAAAAACCAAAGACTATTGTTATAGAGGTATTCAGGATTGCAACACCAACTGTTGAATGACAAGTTTTCAAAGTTTTTTTATAATCATTAATTTTGTTAAACTCCTCTTTAAATCTGTAAATATAGTGTATGCTGTTATCAACAGCTATACCTATTGTAATAGCAGCAATTGTGATTGTCATCATATCTAAAGGTATCTCTAGCATACCTATTATTCCTAAAATAAAAAAAGCTGCAATAAAGTTTGGAACAACTCCAATTAAAGATAACTTGATGTTTTTAAATAAAATAACAAACATTCCAAAAATACCCAGCATGACAAGTCCTAAAGTAAGAATTTGAGATTTAAATAAACTTTGTAACAAATTATTAAATAAGATCATCACACCAGCTAATTTATATCGATCTTCGCTTAATCCAAATTCATTTTGTAGGTCAAGATTTATTTTTTTGATTAGCTCATTTCTTTTAAGATCTTTTTGAGAGTCAATTATTCTCAAACTTATTCGAGCTTCGTTATCTTTTATTGAAATATAAGGATCAATTATCTCAGTTTTAATATTTTCAGGAATTTTAGTGTATAAAACACCCATTTCCAAAGTCCCTAGAGTTTTATTATTGTTTAATTGAGTGGCAACATCAACTATTGATGAAAATGACAAGACTTTTCCTATTTCAGGAAGACTATCAAGATAATTATGTATGTTAGAAATTGTCTCTATTTTATCTTTTGTAAACCAATATTTCTCATCATTTTTTTCTTCATCACCCCAATCTTCAAATTCGTCATCTTCATCTAATTTGTCCTCTTTTTTTTCTGGAAATTTTAAAATTACCTCTAGGGGTGTTGTTCCGCCCAGTTTTTCATCAATTAATTTCATACCTTTATAAATTTCTGTTTTTTTACTAAAATAATTTATAAAACTATTCTCAACTTCTAATTTACTTATCCCGATTATACTTAAAATAATTACTATCCCAGTAATTATAAAAACTTGATTTTTGAAATTAATAGAAATTTTTCCTAATGATGAAGTTATTTTGGAGTCAGCATCTTCCTTTATAAGAGTTTTATTATCTTTTAAAAAACTTAACAAACTTGGAAGCAAGGTAAAAGTAATTATAAATGATGTTATTAATCCAAAAGTCATCATCAAACCAAAATCTATGACTGGTTTAATTTCACTAAATATTAATGATAAAAAAGCGATAATAGTCGTTAAAGCCGTATAGAGTATTGGCCAAAACATTTTTTTTGTAGTTAAAGAAATTATTTCATAATTATCTTTATTAGGATTAAATTTCCTTAATTGTATAAATCTGGTGCTCATATGAATATTCATTGCCATCGTTAAAATTAACATGAGCGCAATAAAGTTTGAGGAAATTACAGTAACTTTCCAACCGATAAGACCTAAAAGACCCATCATAATTATAACAGAAAAGAAACAACTACTTATTGGAACCACAACCCAAATTAAATTTCTAAAAACAAACCATAGGGTTGCAATAATAAATACAAGCACACCTAAACCAAAAACTATGATATCACTTTTTATAAAGCTCATCATATCATCGGCGATCATTGGTATACCACCCAAATAAATTTTTCCTATATCATCATAACTTTTGATCACTTCTCTAATTTCTAGGATGTTATTATGATTGTTTTTTTTTATTTGATCTTTAAATATTTGAATTTCTTTATCTGATTTATTTTCAATATCATTTAATTTTTCATTTTCTTTTATATTAACAATTATTCCGCTTGTCTTTCCATCTTCACTAATAACAAAGTTCCTGAAAACTGGACTTGCTAAAATTTCTCTAAAACCTCTCTCCTTATCAACACCTTCATCCTTTAGAGTTTTAAAATTTATCAGCCTTTCCTGGAGAGGTGCATCAGAATTATCTAAAAGAGGTATATCCAAGAGAGTAATAACACTATGTACCCAATCTAAGCTTTGAAGCTTATATTTTAAGCTAAGAAGATTATTTATTGCACTGTCACTTATCATACCATCATTAGGTGTATGAGTTAAAACTAGAAAATCCTTTGAACCATATCTATTTGTTACTTCTTTTAAGTACTTAAGATCAGGATCACCTTCGATTAAAAGTGTTTCAGAAGACGCATCAAGCCTAAAATCTTTTGAGTAGTATCCAAAACTAATTAAAGCAATAAATAAAAAAATTAAAACAGATTTTGGATTTTTTAAGATTGTATTTTGGTATAAATGATCAATCATTTATCCTGTTATATTGTAAATTAATTATTTTGAGTATCTTTAAATTTTGTAAATCTCTCTTCAAACTCAAGAGTTACTTTACCAATAGGGCCGTGACGTTGTTTACCAATGATAATTTCAGCTAAATGTGCAACCTCATTCATTTTTGCTTGCCATTCTGCATGTTCTACAGTTGCTTCTCTCGGCTCTTTTCTTTGTAAATAGTATCCTTCTCTGTACACGAACATAACTACATCTGCATCTTGCTCTATTGATCCAGACTCTCTTAAATCTGCCAATTGTGGTTTATGATCATCTCTCTGTTCAACTTGTCGAGATAGTTGAGATAACGCTAGAACAGGTACACCCAGTTCCTTAGCAATGGCTTTTAAGCCTTGTGTAATTTGAGATATTTCTTGAACTCTACCATCCTTATTATTGAATGAACCTCTCATTAATTGAATGTAGTCAACAACAATTAAATCTAATCCATGCAATCTTTTTATTCTTCTTGCTCTATTGCTCATTGCAGCAATACTTATTGCTGGTGTTTCATCGATGAATAAGGGAAGCTCCGATATATTTTTTGATGTTTCTAAAAACTGATCAAATTGTTCATCTGAAATTCTACCTCTCCTTATATCATTTGAACCTATTCTTGCTTGCTCAGAAATAATTCTTGTTGAAAGTTGTTCTGAAGACATTTCTAGTGAAAAAAAAGCAACTGATGATTTTGAACCATTCTCTTGAATTTTTTGAGCTGCATTAAAAGCAATATTAGTTGCAAGAGACGTCTTACCCATCGAAGGTCGTCCTGCTATAATTATTAAATCAGATTGATGAAGTCCACCCAACCTATCATCTAAATCTCTTAAACCAGTCGGTACACCAACTATACCCCCTTCGTTTTTGTATGCTGCTGAAGCCATTTCAATAGTTTGTTTCATGGCGTCATCAAATTTTATTAAAGAGGAATTAAAGGATCCCTTTTCAGCTAAATCGTAAAGTAATTTTTCTGAATTCTCAATAATATTTTGACCATTAGATTCAAGATCATTTTCTTTAGCATCATCTATTATTTTTTCTGAAATTTTAATCAACTCTCTTCTTACATACATATCATATATAATTTTTGAGTACTCGATTGCTTGTCTTACCGAGGTAGAAAATTTTGTTATTTTAACTAAATATTCTGGGACATTTATTTCATCCTTTTCATTTTCAAAATAATTTTTGAGTGTTATAGGATTAGCAAGCATGCCTTTGTAGATCATATTTTCGATAGCATCGAAAATTTTTTGATGCATTGGATCATAGAAATTAATATTTGAAACAATGGTATTGACTTCATCAAATATTTCATTGGTTACTAAAATCGATCCTATGACCGATTGCTCAGCTTCAATATTATTCGGTAATTCTTTATAGGTTTCTTTAACTAAACTTAAATTATTATCCATCTACAATCATTGTACAGTAAATATTAAATTTTTAAATTTTAAAAGGACCTGTGGATGACTTTGTATAATTATTGAATAGTTTCTGCAGAATTTACAATGATCATTATTTCAGCCTCAACTTCTGAGTGCAAAGAAACTTTTACCTTAAATTTTCCAATAGATCTAATTTCTTTCACTGGCTGTATCATTGAAGGTTTGACCTCAATTTTACTTGTTTCGTAAATTATTTTTGAAATTTCAGTTGGTTTTACTGAACCATATAATTCTTTGTTTTCAGTACTAAGTTTATTTACTGTGTATTCTTTTTTATTTATCTTTTCAGAAATTTTCTTAGCATTTTGTTTTTTTTCATCGTCTTTTTTTGACAGATCAGATTTAATCTTTTCAACTTGTTTTATATTTTCTTTGGAGGCATATAATGCTTTTTTGTTTGCTATTAAAAAATTTCTAGCAAAGCCTCTCTTGACATCTATCACTTCTCCAATAGATCCTATTCTTTTCAAATTTTCTAATAATATTACTTTCATTAAATTAATGCTAAATTTCTAGCTCTTTTAATAGATAAGGCAAGTTCCCTTTGTTTTTTTTGTGAAACATTTGTAATTCTTGAAGGGAGAATCTTTCCATTTTCTGAAATATATTTTTTAAGGAGCTTTACATTTTTGTAATCTATTTTAGGAGCTCCTTTAATTGATAAAGGGCAACTTTTTTTAAATTTATATTTATTTGGTTGAAAAATACTTAACTTTGCAAAGTTACTCTGCTTACTTTTTTTATTTCCACCTTGCTTTTGTTTTTTTGGCATAATTAATTTTTAGTTTTTTCTTTCTTATCTGTTTTATCTATTTCTTCATTTTTAGAAAAATAATTTGTATCAAGATCAAATTTTTTTACTCTTACAGTCAAATGTCTTAATAGTTTTTTATCTATCGCTTCATTTTTTTCCAATTGTTCTATTACTTTTCCATTTGCTTTAATCTTAAAGTGTATGTAACTGCCTTTTCTATTTTTTTTTATAAGATAAGATAAGTTTATAAGACCCCAATTTTCAGTTTTGATTATCTCACCATCATTTTTTTCAACAATTTTAGAATATTTTTCAGTCAATTGTTTTAATTCAGCTGGAGAAGTATCTTGTCTTGCTATAATAGTATGTTCGTATAAATTCATAATTATTCTTTAATAAAAAATGAGGATATACTATTATAAACACTCAATTACAATAGCTAAAAAAACAATAATTAAATAATTATTTAAATGTTTTCAGTAATTTTTCCTGGTCAAGGTTCACAAATAGTTGGGATGGGAAAAGAGTTTTTTGAGAAGCACGAAATTGTAAAAAAATTATTTAAAGAAGCTGATGAAACTCTAGATTTTAGTCTTTCAAAACTTATTTTAGAAGGTCCTAAAGATGAATTAGATCTTACAGTCAATACTCAACCAGCGATTTTTTTGATAAGTTACTCAATATTTCAAGTAGTCAAAGAAGACTTCAATATTAATTTAAATGAAGCAAAATATTTTGCAGGACATTCATTAGGTGAATATTCAGCATTATCATGTGCTGGATATTTAGATTTTGGTGAAACAATAAAGATATTAAGAGTAAGAGGAGATGCCATGCAAAATTCTGTACCAAAAGGTGAAGGTGGTATGTTGGCAATTTTGGGATCAAAAATAGAGGATGTAGAAAAAATTATTAACGATAATCAAAATAATTTTGTGGCACAAGTTGCTAACGATAATTCAGATGGTCAAATAGTTTTAAGTGGTAAAACTAAGGATTTACAAATTTTAAGTGAATTTTTGAAAGATAATAAAATTAAAAATATCAAACTACCAGTTAGCGCACCTTTTCATTGTAATTTAATGAGCAAAGCAACTTCAGTGATGACTGATGAATTACAGAAAATTAATTTTAAAAAATCTAAAAATATTTTAATTTCAAATGTCACCGCAGAAGAAATTTCTAACACTGAAGATTTAAGAAATCTGCTTATAAAACAAATCGAAAAAAGGGTTCGTTGGAGAGAAAGTATACTTAACATGATTAATAAAGGTGTTAATCAATTCATTGAGATTGGTCCTGGAAAGGTGCTTTCTGGATTAGTTAAGAGAATTAATAAAGATGTAAAAATTTCTTCAATTAATAGTCAATCAGATATAGAAAGTTTAAATATATGAATGATTTAAAAAAAAACAATATAATCATAACTGGTGCAACTGGTGGAATAGGAAATTCTATAATTAAAAAACTATACAATGCTGGAGCTAATATTTTAGCCACAGGAACAAAAAAAGAAAAGTTAGAGCAACTTAAAAAAAACTTTGAAAATATAAAAATATTGAGATTTGATATTTCACAAACTGATAATCTAGAAAAATTTATTGAAGATGCTACAGATAAACTTGGAGGCAAACTTGATTGTTTAGTTAATAATGCAGGTATTACTCAAGATAATTTAGCTATACGGATGAGTGTAGAGGAATGGAAAAAAGTGATAGATATTAATCTTACTTCTACATTTTTGATTAGCAAGTTCGCAATAAAAAAGATGCTTAAAAATAAAAAAGGTAAAATTATAAATATTACATCTGTAGTAGGACATACTGGAAATTTAGGACAATCAAACTACACTGCATCAAAGGCAGGAATTGTTGCGATGTCTAAAAGTCTAGCAATAGAATACGCAAAAAAAAATATCAATATTAACTGTATTTCACCGGGTTTTATCAAAACAGCCATGACAGATAAAATTGACGAAAAGTTTAAAGAAGTTATTATCTCTAAAATTCCATCTGCAAGGTTAGGAGAGCCCGAAGACGTTGCTAATGCAGTTATTTTTTTAGCTTCTTCACAATCTGATTACATAAATGGAGAAACATTACATGTAAATGGGGGCATGTATATGGCTTGACAATCTAGGTAATTAAACTATTAACGATTTATAACAAAAAAGGATCAATATGTCAGAAGATGTTTCAAGTAAAGTTAAAAAAATTGTAGCTGATCATTTAGGAATTGATGAGTCAAAAGTTACCGAAGAATCAAGTTTTATAGACGATTTAGGTGCTGATAGTTTAGATACTGTTGAGTTAGTTATGGCATTTGAAGAAGAATTCGGTTCTGAGATTTCTGATAGTGAAGCAGAGAAAATTTTAACAGTAGGTGATGCAGTCAAATTTATTGAAGGCAAAGCTAACTAATATTTTTTAAATGCCCTCATCAAATGATGGGATAATGGTTATTTTGTCCTCTCCATCAGGAGCAGGTAAAACCACACTAGTGAATTTGCTATCAAAACAAAATAACTTTGAAATTTCCATCTCTCATACAACAAGACAACCAAGACAAGGAGAAATTCCAAATAAAGATTATTTTTTTGTAAATGATATCGAATTTAAAAGATTAATTAATAATCAAGAGTTTTTAGAATATGCAAAAGTTTTTAATAATTATTATGGAACAACAAGAACTCCAGTTATTGATAATCTAAATAGAGGGAAAAATGTTTTATTTGATATTGATTGGCAAGGAGCAGATCAAATCAAAAATAAAAAACTAGATTACAAATTAATCACTTTTTTTATATTACCTCCTAGTAAAGAGATATTATTTGAGAGACTTTCAAATAGAGATATGAAAGATAAACTTATAGTTGAGGAAAGAATGCAGCAGTTTGAAAGAGACGTACTTCACTGGATAAACTATGACTATGTAGTTATTAATGATGAATTGAATAATTGCTATTTGAAAATAAAAAATTTAATAGACGCTGAAATAAATAATGGATCAAAAGATTATGATCCTAACTATATTAGAAATCATATTGAAAAACTAACTTCTTAAGTCTTCATACTCTTTAGTTAATTTAAAATATGTCTCAAAATCTAAATTTTGAGGCCTTAATTTAAGATCAATGCCAAATTTTTTGGCAATAATACTGTCATCATTAAATAATTGATAATAAGGTTTCTTAATCATTTTTCTCCTGTGCATAAAAAATACTCTTGTTATTTTTTCTAAATTTTTAGAATTTTTTAACAAAAAAAAATTTTTTTTAGGTTTAAAAATCAAAACCGTACTATTGATTTTTGGCCTAGGTTGAAAGCTCTCTGGGCTTATGTCACAAATTTTTTTTATTTGTAATCTCCAATTAGCTAAAATTGTTAATCTTCCATAATTTTTTGTATTAAAATCTGAAACTATTCTATCTGCCACTTCTTTTTGAAACATAAGTATTAGGCAATCAAACCAAATTTTTTCTTTAATATTTAATATCCATTTACATAGAATTTCAGTTGAAATATTATAAGGCAGGTTACCAAAAACTGTTAAAGTTTCATTGCTTAATAAATTTTCATCTATTTTTAAGATATCTTTATTAATGATTTCAATTCTCTTTTTAAACCTTTCTCTTAGCAGGTTTGTTAAGTCATAATCTTTTTCAACTACTAAAACTTTTTTTGGATTCTTTCTTAAAATTCCCTCAGTTAAATTGCCGGTGCCAGGACCTATTTCTAAAATATTTTTATTTTTTAATTCTAAAATATTTACTATTTTATCAATTATATTCTGATCAATAAGAAAGTTTTGTCCTAGGCTTTTTTTAGCCTTAATCATTTTTATCTAAAAATTCTAATGATCTTATTAAACTAATTGGATTTGAGATATTCTTTCCAATCATTTTTTCATTTGGACCATGATCAGGTGTCACTCTTAAAAACGGTAGTCCTATGGTTATATTAATTGCTTCATATTCAAATAACGTTTTTATTGGTGTCAAAACTTGGTCATGATACATTCCAATAATAACATCAAATTTTTTTCTGTTATTTTTTAAAAATATTGTATCTGCAGGAAAAGGACCTTTTACGTTAATTTTATTTTTAAAAGATTTTATCACTGGACCTATAATTTTGTTGTCCTCATTAAATTTTAATACACTTTCACAATGAGGATTTAAACCTGTAATAGCTATTTTTGGTTTAATTCCTAAATGCTTCTTGTAGAAATTATCTATAACAATGATTTTTTCTTTAACTATTTTTTTGGTGATTTTTTTTGCAACTAATTTTAGAGGAAGATGTGTTGTTATTGGGCAGACCGACAATTTTTTATTATAAATTAACATTGCAAATTTATTTATATTAAAACTTTTAGCAACAAACTCAGTTACACCGAGATACTTTTTTTTTAAAGTTTTAGTTTTATTAATCGGTCCATTTATCATTTTTTGAGTTAAACCCTCTTTAATTAATTTAAAGGCGACCTTGAAGCAATCATTTATATAGATACTAGGATTTTTGTTATTTACATGAATTGCATAAATTTTTTTTTTATAAAACTTTTTTGAGTGAATTTTTCTCAAGTTGATTTGTTCAATAA
Source organism: Candidatus Pelagibacter sp. RS39 (assembly GCF_002101315.1). Lineage (NCBI taxonomy): Bacteria > Pseudomonadati > Pseudomonadota > Alphaproteobacteria > Candidatus Pelagibacterales > Candidatus Pelagibacteraceae > Candidatus Pelagibacter > Candidatus Pelagibacter sp. RS39. Next base: position 917,622 of record NZ_CP020777.1, on the reverse strand, counting down.
ATTTATTAAATTTATATTTTTTTATCTCTTTGATTAAATTTTTTTTATCACAAATTAATATTAAAGGACTTGTAAAAACTTTTGCATTAAGAGATTTAAAAAAAATTTCAAAAAAAATACTCTTTTTTTCTCCAGGAATAATTAAGATTGGTCTAAAACTCACTTATCGTACTATTTAATTTAATTTTATTATAAAAAATATTCGAAAATTTATCTAATTGCTTAGATGTCTCAACCATAATCATATTATCAAGTTCTTTTTGTTTATCAATTTTTACTGCAACCTCTTTGATCTCATTTATTTTCAAAATCAAATAATTATTATCAATTTTGATAGGGTCGCTGTAGGAATTTATTTTTAAATTTTCTAATTCACGATTAATTTCTAATGAAAGATTATTCTTCTTAATCCAACCTATTTTACCACCTACTTTAGAACTATCGCTTAAACTATATAAATTAGCAGTATTTTCAAAACCATTAATTTTTATACTTTCTAAAATTTCATTTGAAAACTCCTCTAAGGAAATATTTTGTTTTTTGGCAAAAACAATTTCAGATAAATTATATTCCAAAGAAAATTTTTCCTTACTCATTTTTTCTATTTCTTTAATTAAGTTATCTCTATCAATTTTAATATTTTTGGAATATTTACTATAAATTAAATTTTTCCATTCATTTTCAATTTCAATCTTTTCTTTAAGATCGTTTATAGAAATTTTAAAATCACTCAAATAATTTTCAAATTGAGATTGATCTGAATAATTCAAATTTTGTATTATTTTATTTAAAACATTGTTGATTTGGGCATTCTGTAAATTTAACTCTTTATATTTAAGTATTTCAATTTTTCTGATCATTTCTTTGATAAGTGATCTTTTAGCAAGTTCTAATACCTCATTGTTATTTATTTCTTTGAGTTTTGGATTGAGAGCTAAAAGGTAATTACTTTGTTTTTCCAAATCATAACTGGTAACTATTTGATCATTTATTTTCATAATAATTTGTAAATCAATTTTAGAGTAAGAAAAATTATTTAATAAAATGAAGATTAAAACTAAAATGATAGTTTTTTTATTTAAAATCATTTCAAATTAGGAGTATTGAAACCACCAAATGGTAAAATTGAAAACTTAAAGAAAAGATTTTCAGATGGTTTTAGATCTTGATCGCTATAATATTCTTTGTTGTACTCAATTGCTGCAGTCAAGCAATCATTTTGGTATTGATAAATAAGATTATAATATTCGGTAAAGTTTTTTTCTTTATTTTCTCTAGTTTCAAAAATTAAACTATTTTCATCGTTAAAGTTATAACTTGTTTTATTTTCCAAATAAGAGGTCTTTGAGTCACTATTATTTTCATTAAGATACTCAAATTTTGTAGTTAAATTATTTAAATAATATTCAAAACCAAAAAGTTCATAATTTTGATCAACTAAATTATTTTTTAAAGAAAAATCGTAATCTAATTTGATATTTTCAGAAGGATTATATTCAATTAAACCAACAAAATCCGAGATTTTATCACCTATATTAGTATTTGCAGGTAAATCCTCATTTTCTTCAAAACGCAAGTTATTTGCAAAACCTAATTTTATTTTTTGATTAAAATTTGATCTATCAGTTTTAGTATATTCATAGCCATATGTTGTTGAAATTCCCCCTTCATTTATCTCTTCCAAACCTAACCTGTTAATATCATAAATATTATCATAATTTATTTTAGCATTATTTTTACTTACATCTTTTGTATGCGGTATACTTAAATTTAAGGAAAGTTTAGGCGTTAGCGTATGATTAAATTTAGCATTTTGTTTTTGGAGTGGGTAAGAATAATTTGTCTGAAAAGTAGGAAGAAAAGTAATTGAATCTTTATTTTTAAATTTATTTGAATTTTTTGCCTCAGAGTTTACGTTTTTTAATAATAATTTTTTGCTATTAATTAATCCATTATTAAAATATTTCAAATTTGAGTTGAATTCTAAATCATTTATTAAAACTTTTTCAGTAATATTTGTATTATAATTTTTATAATATCCGTTAGATCTAAACGAATAGTTATCATTTATTATTTTTGAAAAATTAAAATTTGGAACGTATTCGTATCTATCACTCTTTGATTTATTTAAATCTTCATAAACATTTAAGTTAGTATTTATTGTTTGATTTTCATCATATAGATTTAAACTAATTGAATTTGAAAGATTTGAATTGTTATTGATCAGGGGGCTTTCAAGTTTATAGGCCTTTAGGTAAGTATCATCTGATACTTGCTCTAAGTTAATATTTAATTCAATATCATCAAAATTTTCAATATTATAATTTTTTTTAAAATCATAAAATAAATGTCCTTTAGAATCTTTATTAGATGAAATAAATTGACTGAAATCAGCAAAATGATCAGACTTTTTATTTATTTGCCTGAATTCAGATTGTAATAAAAATTTATCATCATTAAAAAATCTTGGACTTAAAGTTATATCCTTATTTTGCGCCAACGCTATAAAGTAGGGTAATTTGAGAGATAAACCAGTGGTACTATTTTCTTGAAGTCTAGGAATAAGAAATCCTGTTTGTCTTTTAACTGTTGGATCGGGATGAAAAAATTTTGGAAAATAGAAAACTTTTTTGTCATAAACTTTTAGACTTGCACCTTTATAATGAATAATCTTTTTAACCTTATCATGCCTGATTTCATTTGCACTCATTTCCCATGGAGGACATTTTTCTCTCTTTTTACAAAATGTAAAAGTACCTTTTTGAACTATTGTCTTATTTTCATCACTAGTTAAACTTCTACCTTTTAGCCTAGGTTCGTTTTTTGAATTTTCTGAAACTTTAAAATTCAAACCTATATCTTTTGCAACAATCTCCTTTTTATTTAAATCTAAATACGCCGTTTCCAATTCAAATATATTATTATTTTGATCGGTCACTTTTGTATTATTTAATTTTATAATCTTGTCTTTAATAATATATTCGAAATCATTTACTATGTAAGTGTTATCAAATTCATCTATAATTTTGCTGTTTCCCTCTCCGATAACTTTTTTGTTTATTAAGTCGTAATTAATCTTATCTGAAAAAATCAAAAAATTATTTTTTTGGTCATCAATCTTAACTTTATTTGTAAAACTAATTTTTCCATCTTTTATTTGATATCTAATTTTTTCAGATCTAATTTCGATATTTATATCGGTTTTAAAAACTTTTCCCTGACTTACAACAATTAAAGATTTATCTTTAAAATATTCTATTTTTATACCTTCAATAATAATTTTATCTTCTTTTATTTTTGCAATACCATTATTTGCAGTTGTTAAATTTTGATTATTGTTTATCTCGATATCTGAAGCATCAAATTCAATTTCTTTTGCGAAGATCTTGTTAAAGAATAAAATTTGATAAAATATTATTAAGATTATAAAAATGCTATTTTTCATTTATCCTTATTAAACCAACTATTGAAATTATACTTAAAAAAATCATAGGAAAAAATATAGATAAATAAATTGGTATTTTATTTGTTAGTCCAAAAACATTAAAGATATTATTTATGTAATATATAATCACAGACAGTGAGATACCTAATAAAACATGAAAAATATATGGCTTATTTTTTTTTATATTTAGCATAATAATTGATGAAATGATTACCAAAATAGTAAAATAAATTGGAAGTGATATGATTCTCAAAAGATGTAAATCAATATCTTGTGAGGAATAACCCAACAATATGTTTTCTCTTTTTATATCTATTAATTGAAATAAATTGAATGAATTAAGATTTCTAAAAGAGCTATTGATTTTATCAATATTAAAGTGAGTCTTTAATATTATATTCTCATTTAATTGTATTTGTTGATTATTTTTGAATATTATTGGATTTTCTATAATCCATTCATCAGAGGTTATATCGATTTTTTTAGCAGAAATGTTTTCTATTAAATCAAAATTATTATTAAATTTTGAAATAAAAACATCTTCAAGATAAGGATCTTTTTTTTGAGCACCATTAATTATATAGATTTCATTTTTAATTTCATCTTTAATCCATATACCATTATCATTTATATGTTTAAGGTATTTCCCATCTTCAGAATAAACATTTTTTATATCAGAATAAATAAATTTTAATTTTGAGGAAATTGGATAATAAATTGTGATTATTATGATACCGAAAAGAAAAGAACATATCGCTAAAAGTTTAATCAAGTATAAATTATTTAAATTATTTATTTTTATAAGTTCATTTTCTTTTTTTTTTACTAATTCTATAAAAAAAAGTTGTGCTGTGATTAAAATTATAAAAGGAAAGATTTCAAGTAGGGTAGTAGGCGCATCAAAAATTGCTAACATGAATGGCAAATAAAAAGCTGATGTTGAGTCACTCAAAAAAGTTATCTCCTCAAAAATTGTTAATGTAAATGATAAAGAAAAAAAGATGACACTTAGTATCAATAACTTTTTAAAAAACAAACTTATGAAATATCTATCTAATGTTTTAACCATAATTTACTTTCGAAATTAAAAATTTATAAATTAAAAAATAAATTATTATTGGTAAAATTATAACTAAAATGAATAATAATTGTGAGCCCTCTATATATCTCATTAAGATTTCTGATAAAACTAGAACTAAAAAGACATATAAGAAAACTTTTATAGTTTTAAAAGAAAAATTATTTTCAATCTTTGAAAAAGTTAATAAAAAACAACACACTAACGTTAAAAGTGGAAAGTAGATCGGTTTTATAAATCTTTTATAGATTTCTTGATTTATATTTTTTAGGCTATTAAAATCACATAAGAACATTTCCTCTCTATAACTAATACCTTTCATTAAACTAATCGAACATTCTATAATTTTTTTTGATGGCAATTCTTGCATTTTTGCAATTTTTATAGTCCTAGAGCCAAACTTTGATAAATCATAATCAATTTTGTCAAATTCAAAACTTATCAATCTATTATTGTTAGTACTGACTATTTTTCCACCTAATAATTTAAATATTTTATTATCTCTATTATCTAAAAAACCTTCTTTTGCATAAATTATTTGATTATCATCTGATGTTAAATCTAAAATATTTCCCTCCTGGATATAAACATTTTTAAAAGAGTTTTTATCTGTTTTTTCATTAATGAAAATGGTCAATCCAGAAACAGTATCTATAAATTTTCCTTGCTTAATTAAACTAGGCAGGAAGTCCATATTTGAATTTTTTAAAAATTCTCTTGCTTTTAATTGACTTGATGGAGATATGAAGCTTCCAATCATAATTTGCAGAAACATAATAACTATTGAAAAATTAATTAAATTAGAAATAAATTTTTTTTTAGTGATACCGTTAGTCCAAAATATAAGTAATTCATTATTTCTTTCATATTTGATCAATTCAAAAAAAACAGAGATACCAAATACAAAAGGTAGAATTCTATGAATTATTTTTGGAAAATTAAATAAATTATAATAAAAATAAATTGTAAAATTGTGCCCATCATCGATCACAAAATCAAGGTAGTTAGCAGCCTGAATTATCCAAACAATTAAACCTATTGTAAATGTAATAATCAGGGCCCTAAGTGATATGTCTAAAATTAATTTTCTAAATAGTATTTTTTCCATTGAAATATAATTGTTTTACTCATATATAGCACTATCTCGTATAGATTGTATTTAATTTTTATGAATATTAAAGTTAATTTTAAAAAGCAGGCATTTAGTAAATCTAGTGCAAATTTAATATTATTCGCTGATGAAAAATTCAATATTATTGGTTTAAAAAAACATATATCTAAAACTGAATATTCTTACATTTCAGATTTGATCAATAAAAAAGATACAAAAAAAAAAATTGTTACTTTTGATATTAGCTCAAAAAAAAAAATAATTTTAGTTTCACTCAAAAAAAATCTTACAGATTCTGATGCAGAAAATTTAGGTGCCAAAAGTTATGTTATTTTAAATGAGTTAAAAGAAACACAATATATCGTAAATTCAGACACTATTCCAAACGGATTAAAAAATATTCTTGGATATTTTTTACACGGAATAAAACTAAAATCCTATAAATTTGAAAAATATAAAACAACAAAAGACAAAGGTGACATTTCTATTAATGTAATAGGTAAGAACATTCCAAATAATAAAGATCAATTAAAGTTTAGTTCTATAGAGAAAGGGACTTTTTATACTAGAGATTTAGTATCAGAGCCCGGAAATATTTTACATCCAGATGAATATGCTAAACGAATAAAAACTTTAAGTAAATTTGGTTTAAAAATTAAAATTTATAATGATAAAGAATTAAAAAAATTAGGTATGAATACCTTGCTTGGTGTTGGTCAAGGAAGTATTAGGGGATCTTATCTTGTAACAATGGAATGGAATGGAAAAAAAGATAAATCCAAACCTTTAGCTTTTGTTGGCAAAGGTGTTTGTTTTGATACCGGCGGTATATCATTAAAGCCAGCTAAGTTTATGGAAGACATGACTTACGACATGGCAGGCTCTGCAGTAGTAGTTGGATTGATGAAAAGCTTAGCTTTAAGAAAAGCAAAAATTAATGCAGTGGGAGTGGTTGGACTAGTTGAAAATATGCCTGGAGGCAATGCCCAAAGACCTGGTGATATTGTCAAGTCTTATAGTGGTAAAACAGTTGAGATTTTAAATACTGATGCGGAAGGAAGATTGGTGCTTGCAGATGCACTTACCTTTACTGAAGAAAAGTTTAAACCAAAGTTTATTGTAGATTTAGCAACTTTGACAGGAGCAATTATTGTTTCACTAGGCTCTGAATATGCAGGTTTATTTTCTAATGATGATAAATTATCTCAACAATTGATCAAGTCGGGTGAGCATGTTGAAGAAAAGGTCTGGAGAATGCCTTTAAATAAAAATTACGATAAATTGATAGACTCAAAAAATGCGGACATGCAAAATATTAATTATGTTGGTGGAGCTGGCTCAACTACTGCTGCACAATTTTTACAAAGATTTATTTTAAATAAAACACCTTGGGCTCATTTAGATATAGCTGGAATGGCTTTTTCTAAGTATGGTGGAGCCTTAAATTCAGGCGGTGCAACAGGTTACGGAGTTAGATTATTAAACAAACTTATAGAGGATCATTATGAGTAATATTGAACAAACCTTATCTATTATTAAACCAGATGCTGTAGAAAGAAATCTTGAAAGCGAAATTAAAGAAATGTTCAAAAGTAATGGTTTCCAAATTCTAAAAGAAAAAAAAATTCAAATTGAAAAGGCTGAGGCTGAAAAATTTTATAAGGTTCACGAAACAAAGCCATTTTATAATGATTTATGTGAATATCTTTCTTCGGGCCCAATAGTTGTTATGATACTTCAAAAAGAGAATGCAGTTAAAGGGAATAGAGAACTTATGGGAGCTACAAATCCAAAAGATGCTGAGGAGGGAACTATTCGAAAAAAATATGGAATCTCGATTGATAAAAATTCTGTGCATGGATCAGATAGTGTTGATAATGCTAAAATAGAAATAGATTTCTTTTTCAAAGATTAAAAATTTTTAATATAGATCTTGGATAAAGCTTATGTTCTTGAATAAGTACTTTTCTGGCTAGAGAGTTTTTAGTATCATTTTTTGTGATTTTTATTTTTTTTTGTAAAATTATTTTTCCAGAATCTAACTTCGAATTAACAAAATGAACTGTACACCCTGAATATTTTTCATTATTATCCAAGGCTCTTTGATGAGTATTTAACCCTTTATATTTAGGAAGTAATGAAGGATGAATATTCAAAATTTTACCTTTAAATTTATTGATAAAATTTCTGGATAAAATTTCCATAAATCCTGCCAAACATATCATTTTGACTTTATGCTCCTTTAAATCAGAAAGTATCTGATTTTCAATTTTATATTTTTTTTTAAAATTATATACCTTTCTTTTTATCTTATTTATTTTTCCAAGTTTTAAACCTTTAGCTTTAGGGTTATTTGAGATTATTAAATCGATAGAAATTGGTGATTTTTTCTTTTTGGAAAATTTTATTAAAGATTTTAAGTTACTTCCATTACCAGAAATAAAAACTGCAGCCTTAATTTTTTTATAGCCAGTTAACTTTACCATTAAGACTTACTTTAATTCTATTTTTAGAAATTTTACCAATAACATAAGGTTTATATTCTTTTGGAAAAAATTTATTAATCTTTTTTATATATTTGGGGTTTATAATTAAACAAAAACCAACTCCACAGTTAAAAGTTTTAAGCATTTCTTTATCACTGATTTTATATTTCTTAAGCCAATTAAAAATCTTTAGAGGTTTAATTCTATTTAAATCTATTTCTGCAGATAAGTTATTGGGAATAACTCTACTAATGTTATCGGCTAATCCACCACCAGTAATATTAGCGCAACCATTTAATAAATTTCTTTTCACAAGATTTAAGATTTCTTTTACATAAATTTTCGTTGGCTTTATAAGTTCTTTTTTGAGAAATAAATCTTTTTTTATATTTATCTTTTTAATTTTTAATAAATGCCTAACAAGTGAAAAACCATTTGAATGTAAACCACTAGATGGAACAGCTAAAATTAAATCTCCCTTTTTTATCTTACTTTTATAAAGTATTTTTTTTTTATCTGTAATTCCAACAGCGAAACCAGCTATATCAAATTTACCTTTCTCATAAGTATCTGGCATTTCGGCAGTCTCACCACCAACCAAACTACATTCTGCAATATCACACCCTTTAACTATTCCACGAATTATTGATTTCATCTTTTTTAAGTCGATTTTATTAATTGAAATGTAGTCTAAAAAAAATAAGGGTCTTGCTCCTTGTACAATTAAATCATTTACACTCATAGCAACTAAATCTATTCCTATAGTGTCATATTTATTTAGTAGGTTTGCGATCTCTATTTTGGTTCCCACTCCATCAGTGCAGGCAACTATTTTTGCATTTTTTATATTTTTTGGCAAATCTGTGACTGAACCAAAACCACCAATATTAGCATTCTTTTTATTGCCTCTTTTTTTTGATGAAATACTAGATATGAAACTTACAAATTTATCTGCAGCATTAATATTGACCCCACTTTTTTTATAGGTAAAGAGATTTTTATTCATTATTATAGGTTTTAAATTTAAGCATGCTTAATATCAAACATTTATATATTTTTTTTTCTACTCTAGCTTTAATAATATTTTTTTTTTCCACAGAGGTTGTTAAAGCAAAATCTTTTGAAATCAATGATATTGAAATTACTCAGCCATTCGAAATCAATTTTGATAAAAATAAAGTAATTGATTTGGGGTTCAAAAAAGCTTTTTTTGAAATAGTCTACTCTTTAATCAAATCACAAGATTTTGAAAAAATTGACAATATAAGGTTAAATGAAATCAAAAGCATGATTGAAACATTCTCGATTAAAGAAGAAAAATTTATAAATCAAAAATATTATGTAAATCTTGGTGTTTCATTTGATAAAAAAAAAATTTTTAGATATTTGGAAAAAAAAAACATTTTTCCATCACGAATACTTAAAGAACAATTTTTATTTATCCCAGTCATAATAAATGAAAAGGGTAACGATATTTCGATTTTTTCAAATAATCCCATTTATGCTGATTGGAATAAAACAAATAAAAGATATCAATTAATAGAATATTTACTTCCCTCAGAGGACCTTGAAGATTTAAATCTTATCAAAGAAAAATTAGATGTAATAGAAACTTATGATTTTAATGAGATTACAAAAAAATATTTTTTAAAGAATTCTATCATTTCCCTAATTTTCAAAGATAAAAATGAGATAAGAATTTTAACAAAAATTTATAACGATAAAAATGAGATAATAAAGAATGATACTTTTAAAAATATCAATATAGATAACAAAACAGACCTCAATTTCTTAATCGAGAATTTGAAAAATTTATTTGACGATACTTGGAAAAAATTGAATGAAATAAATACCTCAATAAAAGTTCCTATAAAAATTAAGATTAAAAATGATGAATTAAAAAAATCGAATAATTTTGAATTGTTTTTAAATGAAATAGATATGGTAAGTGACTATTCTGTAGAAAAATTTGATAAAGAATTCATATTTTATGAAGTTTTATTTAATGGAACAGTCCAAAATTTTATTAAAATAATGAAAAATAAAAAATATAATTTAAATACGCAAAAAAAAGTTTGGATGATTGAATGAGAGACTTAGATCAAACAATAATCAAATTTGATTATGACAAAAATTTTAAAAATGATGATTTTTACCTCTCCAAAAGTAATAAACATGTTTTTGATTTTTTAAACATATGGCCAAAATGGGAAAGAAATTTTGTTAATGTCACAGGGGAGAAGCTTTCTGGAAAAACTCATTTAATGAATATTTTTTTACATAAAAATAAAGGCATAAAGTTTGAGGGTAAATCTTTAGAAAATGATGATTTAAAAAAGATAAAGATTTATGAAAATATTGTAATTGAAAATTTGTCTTCAGATATTGATGAAAAATTACTTTACAGTCTTTTTAATTTAATAGAGCAAGACAATAAATTTATTATTGTTACATCTGTAAAAACAATTGTTGATATCAATTTCAACTTAAAAGATTTAAGGTCAAGAGCAAAAAACTTTATTTTATTAAATATTGAAAAACCCGATGATGAGTTAATATTCGCTATTATATTAAAAAATTTATCTGATCGACAAATCTCTTTGGACGATAAATTTATTGAATTTATTGTTAAAAGAATTGAGAGATCATATAGCAAAATACATGAATTCATATATAAGATCGATCAATTAAGTTTAAAAAAAAAAAAATCAATTGACTTTAAAATTATCAAAGAAGTCTTAGGAGAATAATTGAACAAATTTAGAACTCATAAATGTAACGAATTAAGAAAAGAAAAAGTTGGAGATAAGGTAACTATATCTGGTTGGATAAACAAAAAAAGAGACCACGGAAATCTTTTGTTTATAGATCTGAGGGATAATTACGGAATTACACAGTGTATAATAGATAAAGAAAATTCTAATTTTAAAATTTTGGAAAAAATACAATTAGAAACTGTAATTAAAATTGAGGGAGAAGTTGTTGAAAGGTCAAAAGAGTCAGTAAATAATGATATCGAAACAGGAGAAATTGAGGTAGTAATCAAAAATTTTCAAGTTCTTGGTGAATGTAAAGAACTTCCTTTACCAGTTTTTTCTGATCGAGAGTATGCCGAAGAAATAAGACTCAAGTATCGTTTTTTAGATTTAAGAAGAAAAAAAATTCATGAAAATATTATATTAAGATCAAAAGTAATTTCATTTATTAGAAATGAAATGAATAAGTTAGGATTTTTAGAATTTCAAACACCAATTTTGACTTCATCAAGTCCTGAGGGAGCAAGAGATTTTTTAGTGCCAAGTAGATTAAATCCTGGTAAGTTTTATGCACTTCCTCAAGCTCCTCAACAATTCAAACAATTAGTTATGGTCTCTGGCTTTGATAAGTACTTTCAGATTGCCCCGTGTTTTAGAGACGAAGACGCACGAGCAGATAGAAGTCCTGGGGAATTCTATCAATTAGATCTAGAAATGTCTTTTGTTGAGCAAGAAGATGTATTTAATGTAGTAGAGAAGCTATTTATTAATACATTCAAGAAGTTTTCAAATAAAAAGTTATTGTTTAATCAGTTTCCAAGAATTTCATTTAAAGAGTCAATGATTAAATATGGAACAGATAAACCAGACTTAAGAAATCCATTAATTATTAGTGACATCACTGAAATTTTTTTAAGGGAAGATGTTTCTTTTGAAATATTTAAAAAACTAGTTAAATCTGGATCTAAAGTCAGATGTATTGTAACAAAAAATACAAAAGATAAACCGCGAAGTTTTTTCGATAATATTGATAAATGGGCCAAAGAACAAGGTGCTTCAGGACTTGCTTACTTTACAATTGAAAAAGAAAAAGAAATTTCAGCGAAAGGACCAGTAGGTAAATTTTTTTCAAAAGAATCATTAAATGAAATAATGATTAAAACTGAGGCAAAAGTAGGCGATAGTATTTTTCTTGCTTGTGGTAAATTAGAAGAAGTAGAAAAGATAACTGCATTAGCTAGAGATAAGATTGGAAAAGATTTAGGTTTAATCGATGAAAATGTTTTCGCATTCTGCTGGATTGTAGATTATCCAATGTATGAAATAGATAATCAAACAAACAAAATTAAATTTAGTCACAATCCTTTTTCAATGCCACAAGGAGATATTGATAAAATTAATTTTGATAAACCATTAGAAATACTCGCATATCAATATGATATTGTATGTAATGGAATAGAGTTATCCTCAGGCGCAATTAGAAATCATATACCAGATCTAATGTATAAATTATTTACTGTTGCGGGCTATTCGAAATCTGATGTTGATCAAAAATTTAGTGGGATGATAAATGCTTTAAGTTATGGTGCTCCACCCCATGGTGGTATTGCCCCAGGAATTGATAGAATAATTATGTTATTAGCAAACGAAAAAAATATTCGAGAAGTTACGATGTTTCCAATGAATCAAAATGCACAGGATTTAATGATGAATGCACCTTCAAATGTAAGTGAAAATCAACTAAAAGAATTGAATTTATCTATAAAAAATAAAAAATAATTATTTTTTACCTTTTAGATTGATTTTAACATCTGATAAATCTACCAGATTTTTTTTGTAATTATTTCTAACAAATCCTTTGCTTGTTATATCTTTTACAATTTTCAGTAATTGATTTTGTTCATCAGAACTTTTTTCATCTGCAGATGAAACTTCTAAATTACCAATTGATGGAGTATGTGCTAAATCTTCTCTATTTAGATAAGAAATTGCTAGTTCTCTGAATATGTAATCTAGAATTGAAGAAGCGCTTAAAATTCTGTCATTTCCATTCACTTTGCCGGAAGGTTCAAATTTAGTACCTATAAAGGCGCTTACAAACTCATCTAATGGAACCCCATATTGAAGGCCCAGTGAAACAGCGATTGCAAAATTATTCATTAAAGCTTTTACTAGCTCTCCCTCTTTACTTGTATCAATAAAGATTTCTCCTATTTTACCATCCTCATACTCACCAGTGTGTAAATAAACTTTATGATCACCTATAGTTGCTTTTTGAATATAACCTTTTCTTCTGTCTGGCATACTAAATCTTTTGCCAGAATTATCAGATTTTGTAAAAGATTGAGAAACTATTTTTTCAACATTTGTAGTTTTGTTTTCACTTTGATTTTGAACTAAGTCAATTTTTTTATTTTGATCATTTTTTTTATTATTAGCATCAAGACTTTTTGTTTTTCTGTTATCTAATTTAACATCCAGAACTTCAAATTTTCCATCATCTCTTTTTTCAAGGTTCTTTAGCTCTGTTTCATTAATATCGTCTAAATAATGATTTACTTTAAAAGTGCATGTATAATAAGTTTCTACAAGATATTTTGACATTTTTTTACAATCCTTAAATTAAATTTGAATTTTGAATCTTTTTACTTATATACATTTACATATTTTAGTCTAATTTAATTTATACAATTTAAAATTGAAATTAAAAAATTTTACATGTTGACTTTTGTTAAAAAAATTTTCACTTGGTGGAATCGTTATACATTCGGCACTAGAATCAAAACTATATTATTCGGTAAATTTATTGGATCAGATAAATATGGAAATAAATATTATGAAAGTAAAAAAGGAAAAAGATGGGTAATTTATGCAAATGAAATTGACGCATCAAAAATTCCAGTTGAGTGGTATTCTTGGATTCATTTTATGTCAAATAAAATTGAAAATATTCATGAGTTAGAAAAATATGATTGGCAAAAACCTCACCAGCCAAATTTGACTGGCACTGACTCAGCTTACTATCCAAATAAGAACAACAAAGATGCAACTGCAAAAAAATATAAAAGCTGGAAATAAACTAAATTTATTTTTATTTATATATTTATTTAGTATATTTTTAACATTTCAGACTAGCGCTGAAATTAATGTTGATGGAAATAATACTGATATAAAAATATTGGATAAGATTAGTTCTAAAAATGAGTTAATAAAATTAGTCAATGATGAGGAATTTGTTTACAAAGATTTAGCAATTAAAAGCATTAAATGCACAGACTCCAAATTTGATGATAATCCTGAGGTTAAGGCATATATCCAAGTAAGAGATTTAACAAAAAAAGATAGAAATAATGTTTTTGTTTTTAACGGATGGATGTTTTCATCAAGCCCTTCTATAGCACCTTTTGATCATCCAGTTTATGATATCTGGCTTGTTAACTGTTATTAAATTATTTTTTCTTTATCCAGCCAACTTACATTAAAATCAGAGTCAATAAATTTTTTATGATTTAGTAATTTTTTATGTAATGGGATTGTTGTTGTAATTCCTTCTATCACAAACTCATCTAAAGATCTATTCATTCTCTGTATAGCCTCTGATCTATTTCTTCCATGACAGATTAATTTACAAATCATACTGTCATAATATGGAGTAACTTTATAACCTTGATATATTGCACCATCAACTCTGGTTCTGAAACCTGATGGTTGGTGACACATACCAATTAATCCGGGCGAAGGTTGGAAATTTTTACTAGCATCCTCAGCATTTATTCTACATTCTATAGCATGCCCTCTTGGATTTATATCACTTTGGTTTAAAGCTGTTTCTCCTGAAAATGCTATCCAAATCTGTTCTTTAATAATATCTATACCTGTTACCATCTCAGTAACCGGATGTTCAACTTGAACTCTTGTATTCATTTCAAGAAAATAAAATTTTCCATCTTCATAAATGAATTCAACAGTCCCAGCACCCATATAACCAATTTTTGATACCATATTTACTGTTTTTTCAAAAAGGTCTTTTCTTATCTCGTCAGTTAAGATGGGACTTGGTGTTTCTTCAATAAGTTTTTGATGTCTTCTTTGAACAGAACAGTCTCTTTCATGAAGATGAACAGTTCTATTTTTTCCAGCTAAAATCTGGACCTCAATATGTCTAGGATTTTGAAAAAACTTTTCAATGTAAACTTCATCATTACCAAAATATTTTTGAGCTTCAGACTTTGCAGTTGAAAACAATGTTTCAAACTCTTCTTCTTTGTAAACGATTTTCATACCCTTTCCACCACCACCACCAGAAGCTTTGATTAAAACTGGAAAACCAATTTTTTTAGATAATTGCTTTGCTTCTTTAACATCTCTAACTCCGCCTTCAGATCCCTCAATAACTGGCAAACCATTTTCTTTAGCAATTTTTTTTGCTTGAATCTTATCTCCCATCATTTCTATCAATTCTGATGATGCACCTATAAATTTAATATTATTATCTTCAAGCACTTTCGCAAAATTAGCATTTTCTGAGAGAAAACCATAACCTGGATGCACAGCCTCAGCATTGGTGATTTCTATTGCAGACAATAGAGCTGGAATATTCAAATAACTATTTGCTGGCTGGTGAGAACCTATACAAACACTCTCATCTGCCATTCTTACGTGCATACTCTCCTTATCTACATCAGAATGAACTGCTACAGTTGAAATTCCCCACTCTTTACAGGCTCTTATAATTCTAACCGCAATCTCTCCACGATTAGCTATCAAAATTTTTTTAAACATTAATCAAGAATTAATAAATTTTGACCAAATTCTACAGGTTGGCCATCTTCGACACAAATTTCTTTTACAACTCCATCTGCAGTTGATGGTACATGGTTCATAGTCTTCATAGCCTCTACGATCATTACTGTGTCACCCTTTTTAATTTTTTTTCCAACCTCGACAAATTTTTTTGCACCAGGTTCAGGAGCATGATATGCTGTACCTATAATTGGGGACTTAACTTCAATTCCCGTTTTAGTTTTCTTTGACAAATTATCATCTAAATTATTTATTTCAGTTTTTTGACTTGGAATATTTTGATTAGTTACTGAGATATTATTTTTAGAAACTTTAATCTTAGTGTCCTTCTCAGTATATTCTAATTCAGTAAGATTAAATTCTTCTAAATAGTCACTAAGCTCTTTGATGATCTTTTTATTAATTTTCATTTTGTAACAGCTTTTGCATTGAAATTATGGCTAAAATATAACCATCAGCACCTAAACCAAAAATACCTCCTGTAACTACGTCGCTTATTAAAGATTTTTGTCTAAATTCCTCACGTTTATATATATTTGAAATATGCAACTCAATAATTGGTTTTTTAAAAATACTTAACGCATCCCTAATAGCTACAGAGGTATGTGTAAAAGCTGCAGCATTGATTATGATTCCATCAAAATTTTTTCTAGAGTCTTGTATCAAGCCAACTATTTCACCCTCAATATTTGATTGAGAAAAATCTGCTATTAAACCTAATTCTTTCGATTTATCTAAACAAATTTCTTTTAATTCCTCAAATGTAGTAGACCCATATTGTGATTGTTCTCTTTCACCTAATAGATTAAGATTTGGACCATTAATTATAATTATCTTATTATTCATTTAACATTTATATACGATGAAAAAAAAAATAAAAATAAAAATAAACGGCAAAATAAATAAAATTGACGATAAAACTAAATTATCTGAATTAGTTAAAAATTTTAAAATCCCTTTGAAAAAAGTTGCCATTGAATTAAATAGAGAAATAGTAGATAAAAAAAAATTAAATAAAATCAATTTAAAAGTAAATGATAAAATAGAAATTGTTCATTTTATTGGAGGTGGGTAGTTTTGAAAAAAGATGATCTTATAATTTCAAAGAAAAAATTTAATTCGAGATTGATTGTAGGCACTGGTAAATATAAAAATATGGCTGAATGTGCTAAGGCGATAAAGATATCAGGAGCAGATATTGTAACTGTTGCTGTTAGGAGAGTAAATATTTCTGATAAAAAAAAACCCTTGTTAATGGACTATATAGATCCAAAAAAAATAACTTATTTACCGAATACTGCTGGATGTTTTAATTCGGATGAGGCTTTAAGAACACTTAGACTGGCAAGAGAAATTGGAGGATGGAAATTGGTAAAGCTTGAGGTTTTAGGTGATAAACAGAATCTATTCCCTGAAATGATAGAAACTCTTAAATCCACAGAAATCTTAACAAAAGAGGGTTTTAAAGTTATGGTTTATTGTAACGATGATCCTCTAATGGCAAGAAGGTTAGAAAATGCTGGAGCCGCAGCCATAATGCCACTTGCAGCACCAATAGGATCTGGTTTGGGAATTCTAAATAAAATTAATATTCAAATTATAAGAGATCAAACAAATTTACCTTTAATTATAGATGCTGGTCTAGGACAGGCATCAGACGCAACAATTGCAATGGAATTAGGTTGCGATGGTGTTTTAGTTAATACAGCAATCGCAAAAGCAAAAAAACCGTTTGAAATGGCAAAAGCTTTTAAAAATGCAGTAATTGCTGGAAGACAATCTTTTTTGTCTGGAAGAATTGAAAAGAAATTAATGGGAAGTGCATCATCCCCAAAAAAAGGGATTATTTAGTTTTTTTTGTAAAACTTTCTTTTCCTATAAGTTTTTTTTCTTTTTTTTATATCAATTATTTTTTTATCTTTAGTTAAATTATCTAGATTTTT